>JBEKSZ010000005.1:0-61059 GCA_049516615.1 Candidatus Acidiferrum sp.
GTCTTCAGCAAATCCAGCTCCGCCTGCTGCCGCGCAAAATTCGCATCGAGGTAGTCCATCCAGCGGTCATTTTCCGTCACCCGCGCTCGTTCCACCTCGCGCATGTTCACGCGGCCTTCCCCGAACTGCGATTGCAGCACTGCGACGTTCTGCTGCGCCAGCTCTAACTCGAGGCGCGCCACCTCTTTCGCGGCATCTTTCTCCCGCACGGCTCTGCTCTTTTGCCGCACATCCGCGGTCACTTGCGATTTGCGATTCGCCAACGTGACTTGAGCCGCTTCCAGATTTACCCTCGCCAGTCCCACATTGGCCTTGGTCTTGGCGCTAAAAATGGGCACCTGAATCTGCACGCCGACATTCACATTGTTGGCCTGAAACTTTTTGAAGTACTCCTGATAATTATTAAATTCGGCAAGGTAGCTGTATTTTCCAACCAGTTGCAGTGTCGGCAGATTGCCGCGTTTTTCGCCCTGCAGGCGGAATTCCCGGGCTCGCACATCGGACTCCGCAAGTTGCAGCCCGGTATTATTCTCCATGGCCAAGGCGATCAGATTCGCGCCTTCCTGTTCCGCTTGGTTCGGCAAATCCTCCGGCACTACCTCTATTTCCTGATCTTCCGTCAAACCCACTTGGCTCTTGAGGAACACCTGCAATTCATCTTCCCGCCCTTCGAGTTGCAAGATCTTCTCTACCACTTGCGCGCGCGTCAGCTGCGCCTTGGTCACCTCGACGGGCAGCTCGAATCCTTCGCCCTGTCTCTCGCGCGTCACGTCCAGGATTTTTTCCGCGCTGTCCTGTTCGCCGCGCAGCAGCGACAGCGAATGGCGCACCTTTTCCAGTTCGAGGTAGGACATAGCGGTTCGCGAAATCACGCTGTTGCGCACTTCGGCCAAAGCGAAGCGTTGCGAGCGCGCCTGCTCCTGCAATTCCCGAGATTGCCCGCGCAAAGGCCCGTTGAAGATCTCCTGCGTGTAGGTAACATTGAATACCGAAGGCGCACTCCCGCCCGGAGTCTCCGGAATGCCGTAGGTAAAGCCTGTGCCCGATCCGGCGTACAAATTCGGCAGAAAGTCCGCCTTGGTAATCTGCGCCGAGCGATCCGCCAGACTCGTCTGAATTTTCGCCAGTTGAATGTCCTTACTGTTCTGCAGCGCCAGCTCAATCGCGCGTTTCAGCGTCAGCGTCACCGCTGCGCCATTGCCGGCACCGGCTGGTCCCGGCTCGGCCGGCGAGAACGCCGGGCGCGCCGCGCCTGCCTCTGGTGCGGTCATCTCGCGCGCCACGGTTAACGCCGCAGGTGTCGGCCGATCTGGCAAATCCTGCCCGTACGCGTACAGCGGCAGGGCCGCAACAATCACTCCCACGAGTTGTAGCCGCATGCCCACCTCACCGGGCCCGGGTTTCGGGTCATTTTTCTTCGCTTGCCTTGTCGCTACTCGTACCGCAAGGACTCGATCGGCTGCAATTTCGCGGCCTGATTCGCCGGCAAATACCCGAACAACAATCCCGTCGAACACGACACCACGAAGGCCACGATCACGCTGGCCCCGGAAATGGGCACCCGCAAGTTCCCCGGCAACAACATCTGGGCTGTCACGGGAATGGCCACGCCAATCAGAATCCCCAGTACCGCCCCGCCCCCGCTGATCAGAAACGCTTCCACCAAAAACTGGTACATGATCTCCTGGCGCGCGGCCCCAACCGCTTTGCGAATGCCAATCTCCCGGGTCCGCTCCTTCACGGTCACCAGCATGATGTTCATAATTCCAATCCCGCTGATCAGCAGCGCGATAAACGCCACCACCACCAGCATCACCGTCAGCCCGCGCGAAATATTCTGCGCCGCGCTCAAAATGGCCGTCAGCGTCACTACGTCATAAACCGCGCCCGGCGGATGCCGGCTGGCCAGCAGATGGGTCAGTTGCCGTTGCACCGCATCCACATCGTCCGGGTGCTCCGCCTGCACATAAATGGTCCGCAGAATGTCCACGCCGGTGTAATACCTCATGAGCGGGATGGGAATGATCACCGACTCTTTCTGAATCTCCGTCAGGCCAAATGTCGAAACGCGCTCCTTGAAAACGCCAATCACGGAAAACGTCAGCTCCCCCATGCGCAGCGAGCGTCCAATGGGATTCTCAAGGCCATACACGCGGTCGGCCAGATCCTTGGTGATCAAGCATTCCTTGGATCGCGACTCGACGTCCTGTTCGTCAAAATATCTCCCGCGCAAAATCACCAACCGCCGGATGGTCTGATAACCATCCGTTACCCCCACCAAATTCACCGGCCGAACCGTTCCGCCGACCACCACAGTCATCGGCAATTCCCGCAACCCCGCCACCACCGTAACGTTGGGGACGTCGGTCTTGGCGGCCGAGAGATCGCTCGCGTTCAGTTCATAATTGAGGGGCTGCGATTTGTCCGGGGTCTGCACCAAACTCGCGGACACCAGATTCGAGCCCACGGCCTCGATCTGCGAGATGACGAATTTCTGCGAAGTCAGGGCCACGGTAACCACCAGCACGATGGAGGCACTCCCAATGATCACGCCGAGGGACGTCAGCATCGCGCGCACCTTGTTCGCGCGCAGCGCATCGACCGCCACCGACACCGTCTCCCGCAAATCCATCATGGCCAACGCCCTCGTAGGTGCCGGACTTTGCCCGCGGCCCCGGGTTCACGCCAAGCCGCGCCACTCGCTCAACCCCGCAGCCCCGCGATCCAGGCCCTCGGCGGATCGCCGCCGCGCCGCCCGGAAAATCCCACGCGCAAAGCCTAAACTCGTCGCCCTCCGAGCTTCATTCCTTCCTGACCCTCTTCAGCGCTTCCTGCGCCAGCTTGTTCTTGGCGTCCTCTTCAACCGCCCGCCCATACTCCCCACGCGCCGCGGAGATATTCCCGGTATTTTCAAGCGACCGTCCCAGCCAATAATGCGCCGCCGAAGGTCGCGGAAACCCGTTCCGCACAACCGCGGCCTTCAAATACTCCCGCAAAAGTTTGTCGGCGTCCCCGCCCGCCTTGGACAAAACCTCCGCCACCGCTCGGTAAAATTTCCCGCGTACATCGCTCGGAGCGATTTTCTCCGCGCGGTCCGCCACGCCGGCCAGCATAGCGGCTTCTTCATGGCGCACCGCATAATCCCCAATATCAAACACGCGCTCGGGGGCCTTCAGCCCGCTCTCTAAGGCCTTGCCAAACTCCGCGTCGGCGGTCGCAAAATCTTTCTTCTGTCGCCGGCAATTTCCCGTGGCGTAATGCCCTTCCGCCGCATCCAGTTTCGCCAGCTCCGCTATTTGCGGCTGGGCCTTATCTTCCCCGCCGTTGGCCATCGCCGGCGCGGCGCAGTCATACTCGATCAAGGCCTGCCGCGCTGCGAAATTTTTCCCGTCCAGCTCCACCGCGGTCTGAAACTCACGCTGCGTCTTCTTTGCGAATCCCAGCGCGGAAATAAACCCCGAGTGATCGGCCTTCTCCCCGTACGCCCGACCCAGCCACTCGTGGTACAGCGAACTCTTCGGCTCAAGCGCCACAGCTCTCTCCGCGCTCTTGATCGCCGCTTCGTATTGCAGCATCTCTAGATGGGTCTTGGTCAGCAGCCACTGAATCTCCGCGTTTTCTGGTTCCGCCGCAGCCGCCTCGCTGAGCAGTTGTGTAGCCTTCGCGTAGTCTCCCGATTCGTAAGCCTGTTTTGCGGACTCCGTTCCCCTGTCGCCGGATGCCGCAGCCTGCGCCAGAAGCCAGCCGAGGCTCAGTGTCAGCAAGCCGGCCAGTGCCGCCGCGGGCAAGCTCACTAGCGCGCTCCCCGCACGTACGCCGAATCCGTATTCACTACCTTCACCGGCATGCCATCGCGCAAATCAAAGTCTCCGGGCAGCGCCAGCATCTCGTTTTCCTGCAGCCCGCTTAGCACTTCGTAACTCGTGGCATCCGCGATGCCCACGTGAATCTCCCGCTTCTCGAGGGTCTTCTGGCCCACCGACAGCGGGTTGTCCTTGACCACGTAGACGTAGCGGTGCCCACTCTCGCTGGCCACCGCGCCGCGCGGCACGGACAGCACATTGCTCCGCTCCTGGGCGTTGATGCGCACATTCACATTGATATTCGGCAACAATTCCAACGCGTCGTTGTTCACCGCGCACAGCAGTTCCCCGACGCTCCGCGTCCCGCGAGCCACCACCTCCTTGGGAACCACCTCCGTGCGTCCCTGCCACGTGCGGTTGGGCAGGGCGTCCCAGGTGATTTTCACCGGCTGGTTCGGTTCCAGCGCGCCAATTTCCGGCTCATCGATAAACGCGCGCACCCGCACGTGATGCAAATCCGCCATCTGCGCCAGCAAATCGCCCACGTGCACGTAATCGCCGGTCTTCACGGGCAGCGAGTACAGCGTCCCGTCGACCGGCGCGGTGATGCGCCCGTCGCGCACCTTTTCTTCAAGCGCGGCCACTTCGCTTTGCGCCTGCTCGACGCGCAGCGCCGCCTGGCTGGTGTTCAGCGACAAATCCAGCCCGAATTCCTTCTTGGCGCCCGTCAGTCTGGCAACCTCCGCTTCCGCTTTGCCGAGCGCCAGATCGTTCACCGCCAATTCGTCCTGCGTAGCCGCCTGTTTCGCGATCATCCGCACCAGCGCTTCGTGGATTTTCTGCAGCCGGTCGCGGTCCGCCAGCGCTTTGGCGAGATCCCCGGAAACCCTGGCCGCGTCATCGGCGCGCCCACCGTCTCTCGCCGTTCGCAAGTCATCCTGCGCCCGCAAAAGTTTGGCTCGCGCTTCCGCCAGTTGTGCCGCGGCATCCTTCACATTCAGTTCCAGCAGCAGCTGCCCCTGCTTCACTTGCTGCCCTTCGACCCCGCCAACCTTGTCTACGAAGGTGTCCAGCTGCGCGCGCATGACGTAGGGCGTGATCGGTTCGACTTTGCCATTGCTGTCGATGGAGGAGGCCAGATTCTCTCGGACAGGCGTGACCGCGGAAATCTTCGCTACCGGCTGCCGCCCGCTCAGCTTCACCAGCGCGAACGCCGCGATTGCCGCCAGCACCAAAAAAATCAAGATTCGATTGCGCAGCCGGTGATCCATGTTTTCCTTTTACCCGACACTGTCCGCTCCACGCACCGCCGGCAAACCAAACTCCGCCCCGCAAGAACCGGAATGCCGTCCGCCGCGCATCCCCGGAGGGCTGCGCAGCTTCTAAAGCGTGCAAAAAAGGAGTCGTGACTTCCAGGTCCGCCAGGCAGACGCGAACTGCTTTTATTCTAACAACTTCGCCCACTCAAGGAGAACCAAACAAACGCCTCTATTGGATGCCCCGTCTACCCGACGGGTGTTACCCGACCTAGGGTTGGCGGCGGACTCTCCTCCGGCCTCGGGCAACGCCGAGCCACGCGAGCCGCGCAATCCTCCCCGAGCGATCTCCCTCCTCGCTCCTGCGCCCTCGGCACCCCGGGTAACTTTTCCCCCCGCCCCGCGTAGTACACTGCAAGCTCTCGCAAAGGCCGACTCTGTGCACCCCGGCGTCGCGACGGGATGCAGCTTGCGGCGCGAGCAGTGTCCATAGCTCTGATGCCCGCTGCGCTCAAGGGGTCCCCCGGCATGATCGAAGCCCGCAATCTCTCGAAAAGCTTCCAGGACAAAAAGCGCGGCGTGATCCGCGCCGTCGACCATGTCAGCTTCACGGCCCAACCGGGGAGAATCTACGGCCTGCTCGGCGCCAACGGCGCAGGCAAAACCACCACGCTGCGCATGCTCGCCACCATCCTTGAACCCACCGCCGGCACCGCCATCGTCGGGGGCCACGATGTCATCGATGAACCAGAGAAAGTTCGCGCCCAGGTAGGTTTTCTTTCCACCGCCACGGCGCTTTACCCGCGCCTCACGGCCCAGGAAATGGTCGAATACTTCGGCCGCCTCAATGGCTTAGACGAAGCCACGCTCAAAAAGCGCATCGACGAAATCTTTGCCCGCCTGGACATGAACGGTTTCCGCGATCGCCGCTGCGACAAGCTCTCGACGGGCATGAAACAAAAGACCTCCATCGCCCGCACCCTGGTCCATGATCCCCCGGTAATGATTTTTGATGAACCCACGCTCGGGCTGGACATCATGACCGCGCGCACCATCACCGCCTTCATCCGCGAGTGCCGCGACAACGGAAAGACCGTGATTTTCTCGACGCACATCATGAGCGAAGTTGAAAAGCTCTGCGACACCATCGGCATCATCCAGTCCGGCAAACTGCTCACCGAAGGCACGCTTGGCGAGCTTCGCGCCAAACACGGCGAACAGGACCTTGAAGAAATCTTCGTCCAGGTGGTCGCTCCCCACTACGTCAGCGAAGGGGCCAGCTGAAATGCCCCTCGACAGCATCGGCGTGGTGTACCGCAAAGAACTAACCGAAGCCCTGCGCGACCGCCGCACATTGATTTCCACCATCGTCGTTCCGCTGCTGCTCTTTCCGGTGATGAGCGTGGGCTTTGCATCGGTGGCCTCCCTGCTGGTTGGCAAGGCCAAGGAAGAAGCAACCAAAGTCATGATTATCGGCGGCGGCGATTCTCCTGCGCTGCTCGGCGAGTTAAACAAAGTCGAAAAAATCGACATCGTGCCGCTGGCCGGCGATTGGAAAGATCAGGTGATCGACAAGCAGGTGCGCGCTGTCGTCGACATTCCAGCCGGCTTTGAGAGCGACCTGGCCCAGCAAAAGGAAGAAACCGTCAAAATCTACATTTACGACGGGGACCTGAAATCCTCCCTGGCGGCGAGCAAAATTGAAAAGCGTTTGAACGAATACCGCGACAGCGTGGTAAAAGACCGCCTGACCGCGAAAAATCTGCCGGTCACGGTATTAAAGCCCTTCGCGGTCAAACAGCAAAACGTGGCGCCTCCGGAAAAGGTGGGCGGCGCGGCGATCGGCGGTTTCATCGGATACATGGTCATCCTGCTGTGCATGACCGGGGCCATGTATCCGGCCATGGATTTGACCGCGGGTGAAAAAGAACGCGGGACCATGGAAACCATTTTGTGCAGCCCCATTTCCCGGACGAACCTGGTACTGGGAAAATTTCTCCTGGTGCTCAGCGCTTCCCTGGCTACCGCGGCGCTCTCTGTCACTTCCATGGGCGTTTCCTTCTGGGTGGCCAACCATTTCCATGCCTTTAGCTTCGGCGACGCTTCGGATGCCAACACCTTGCACATTTCCATCGGTCCAGGCGCGGCGCTCTCGGTCTTTCTGATGGCCATTCCCATCGCCGTGCTTTTTTCTGCCGTGCTGTTCACCATCGCGCTGTTCGCCAAAACCTACAAAGAGGCCCAGAGCTATCTGACCCCCATGACCTTCATCGTCATCATCCCGGCGGTGGCAGCCATGCTTCCCGGCATCGATTTGAATCCCAAACTGGCGCTGGTGCCCATCCTCAACGTCAGCCTGCTGTGCAAAGAGCTGGTTTCGAGCACGTACCACTGGAATTTCATCGCCATTATTTTCGCCTCCACCTGCGTGTATGCCGGGGCGGCGCTGTTCGTGGCCATAAAGATGTTCCAGCGCGAATCCGTTTTGTTCCGCTCGTGAGCCAGCGCAAAAGCCATTCACTCGCCCGGCGCGTGCTGCTCGGTGGCGTGGCGACGGCTGTCGTCCTGGGCATGGCCTTGGCGCCGGGCGCGCTTCGGCATTCTCGACAACCGACCGTGCCGCTGCACTTTAGTGTCGACCGCGAAATCGCCTTGGACGTCCGCATCGGCAGCGACAAGCGGCAGGTGATGGCCTACTGCAAACGCCGCGGCTGGGATTGGCAGGATCAAGGAGCTAGGGCCGTCGTCGTCGACTACGCCGCGCCAGGGACTCTGCTTGTTCAGAGGGACGTGGCCATTACCTTCGAGTTCTCTCGCGCCGAGAAGCTCCTCTCGTTCCATTCCGAAGACCGCTACAGCGGTCCATAGGCGCGGCGCCATGCGGGTTCGCGCCCCTCGCGCTGCCCCTTTTCAAGAAGCTCGACTCAGAAGGGAACGCCGCGACGCGTAATTTCGTACCTACTGTCAGACCGCCCATGAAAACATCGCCCCATCCGCTAAAGCGCCGCCTGATTCGCATAGCCTTGATCGTGCTTGTGTTTCCGCCATTGCTGGCGGCGGTGGGCGGCTGGTTTGCCGGTCCAGCTTTTCTACACCCCATTCGCCGCGAACTCACGCCGGACTTGATCCGGGAAAGCGACGCCGATTTTGCCGCGGCCGGCGCCAAGCGCGAAGATTTCGACGTTGCCGCGCCCGATGGCAGCACCCTGCGCGGATGGAAAGTTCGTCCACAAGATCCCAACGGCTCGTGGGTGCTGGTGTTCCACGGCGTCGCCGACAATCGCGTGGGCGGCATCGGGCAAGCGGAAATGCTCCTGCGCGCGGGCTACAGCGTGGTGATGATGGACGCTCGCGCGCACGGCGCGAGCGACGGCGCGATGGCTACTTACGGCTGGCTGGAACGCCGCGACACCTCGGCGGTCATCAGCAAGCTGATCGCCGGCGAAGTCTCTTGCGAGAATCGGGGGGCCCTTCTCCGGCCCCCTGCGGCGGAGCCGGGTACCGGGCCACCTTGCGCAGCGACCCCGGAGCGCAAGGCGATGCACATCTTTGCTCTCGGAGAATCGATGGGCGCGGGGATTGCGCTGGAGTCCGCGGGCGGCGATCCGCGCATTGAAGGCGTGGTGGCGGAAGCCTCGTTCGCTTCCTTGCACGAAGCGGCTTACGATTACGTCGGGTTGCAGAAATATCCGTTGCTGGGCAAGACATTTTTCGCGCCGGGAGCGTGGACCATGGTTTGGCACGGGCAGAGGCTGGCGGGGTTTCCCGCATCCGAGGTTTCGCCCGAGAAAGCGGTGGCGGCGCGTGCGTTTCCCGTCTTGCTCATCTGCGACGGCGGCGACACCACTCTGCCTTGCCGGCACAGCCAGACAATTTTCGCGGCGGCGACGGGCGCGAAGGAGCTGTGGGTCGTTCCCAACGCCTTTCACACCGGCGCCATGGCCTATCAACCTGCGGAATTTCAGCGGCGGGTGCTGGCCTTTTTCGCCGCGCTTGCCGCTCCACACCAAAACCGCAGCGTGCTGCGCCGCGGCCCTGAGGGTTTGCTGCCGCCTCGCCCGATGCCCGGTCGGATCACTTGACCTTGAGTATCAGGAGGATGCGGTCGTCTTCGTAGATGCCCCCCTTGGAGTGTTTTTCTACTTCGGTGATGACCGCGCGCTCGATTTCCTGCGCGGACCTGGTGCGTTTGGCGGCTACGCTGGCGGCCAGTTCGGGCTTGCCGAACTCGTTGCCGGCGGCGTCCATGGCTTCGGTGATACCGTCGGTGCAGGCGACCAGTACGTCGCCCGGGTGCAATGCGACGACGCCGCATTCGTATTCGACGCCGGGAAATAAGCCCACGATCATGCCACCCTGTTCGAGGTATTCGATGCTGCCGTCGGCGCGAATCAGCGCGGGCGGAACGTGGCCAGCGTTGACATAGCGGAGCTTGCGGCTACCGCGCTCGAGCAGGCCCATGAACATGCTCAGATATTTTGTGTGACGCCCGGCGGCCGCGGAAGCGCGGCCGCCTTCAAGCAGAATCTGGTTGATGGTGGCGGGCAGTTTTTCAAGCGGCTCGACGCGGTCCGCCAAGGCGTGCAGCGTGGCTTGTACGTTGGCCATGACCAGGGCCGAAGCCGCGCCTTTGCCTTCGACATCGGCCACCACCACCAACAAATTGTTTTCGCTGGCCGGGCCTAAGGCGAGTTGCCCAGCCGCCTGCTTGACGTCACTGGCGCGACGCCGAGGGTGGGCCGCGGTGTGCGCGGGGGGCACGGATAGAAAATCGTAATAGTCGCCGCCGACACGCTGCGAGGCACGGTGCGAGACGGCGATCTCCACGCCGGGAAATTCCGGCGGGGCTTCGGGCAAAAATCCGGCTTGAATCTCGCGCGCTAATTCGAGGTCGCGCTCGAGTTTTTCTTTTTCCACGCGCTCGGCGTGGAGTTGGGCCTTTTCAAGAGCGATGGCCACGTGGATAGACAGCGTGCCGATGAAGGCCTCGTCGGCATCGGTAAAGGCTTCCCGCTTGTTGAGGAGCTGGAGGACGCCGACAATCACGCTATCTTCATTGCGGATGGGCAGACACAACAGCCGCCCGGTGCGAAAACCGAGGCGCTTGTCCACTTCCGGCTCGAAGCGCGCGTCCTCGTAGGCGTTTTCAAGTCGCACCGGCAAGCCTTCGCGAGCCACCCATCCGGCGATACCCCGCGTGATGGGCAGACGGATGGCATGCTGCTCGAGTCCGAGACCGACGAGCGACCAGATTTCCTGGCGCTCTTTGTCGAGCAAGAAAACCGTGCCGCGTTCCGCGCCGGTCTGGCGCGTGGCAATTTGCAAAATGATATGGATGAGTTCGCCGAGGTCCAGCGTGGAGTTCAGGCGCTTGGTGGCTTCGACGATACAGGAAAGTTCTTCCATGGCGCCGCGGCGTTCCGCAAGAGCCAGAACCGCGGCGGCGAAGCGCCCGAGATATTCAAGCTGGCAGCGGACTGCGGAGGTCAGCGGCTGGAGACCGCGCACTTCAAGAGCGCGCACTTGAAAATCATCGCTGCCCAGAGCGCTGCTCCACAGCGCGGGGTCGCTGCTCTCTGAAGCGAGCGGCGATACGCCGGCAACGCTGGGCGAAGCCTCGGACGGTAAATTCCCGGCAGCCGCCCATACCCGCGCGGCGCCGTCATCCACGCGCCAAAGCCGCGCGCCGGCGACTCCCGGCTGGGCCATGGCCGCGCGGACCACGTGGCGCGCCAGATCGTCGGGCGACAAACGTCCCTCCATGATCTGCACGCCTTTGAGCAGGTCCGAAAACATCTCCACGATTTTTACTGGGCCGGAACTTTCACTCATGCCTGAAGCGCCACTCCCGGTTGCGCTGGGGCTAAGCCTAGCAGCCCATCCGGATATTGAAAAGTGTCTCGCGCTCTAAAGCCAGGGCGCGGGGAAACACCCTTCGCCGCGGCTGGAGCGCGATGCCGAGAAAACAGCAAGCGCGGCACGTACAGGGAGGGGGAGGCAGAAAATGCGCTGGACATACCTTGTGAGGCTAGGTATGATGCGGCGCAATGACTGCTCCGGAATGGCGCGCAGGGCCTAAGCGGGCCGAGAACTGGGAAGTGCAGGTACGCCGCGGCTCGCTCGAGCTGGCGATTTTGGCGGCGCTGTGGGGCGGGGAGCTTTACGGGCTCGAGATCCTGCGAACCCTGGCGGCCAATTGCGCGTTGCTGGTGCCTGAGGGAACGATTTATCCGCTGCTCAGCCGGCTGAAGAGCGAGGGTTTGCTGAGTTCCGTATGGGAAGAGGGCGAGGCCGGCCATCCTCGCAAATATTACAAGCTGACGCCGAGCGGGCGACGACGAGCGTTAGAGATGGCCCGCTTCTGGCGGAGTTTTTCCGCGAACCTGGCGGGGATGCTGGCCCCGCTCGAGAAAGAGGAACGCTGATGGCGGAGAGCGAAACGAGCAGAAAAAAGATAGACGCCTACCTGCGCAGGCTGGCCGAGGCGCTCGCGGCGCTTCCCGAGGAGCAGGCGCGTGACATCGTCGAAGAACTGCGCTGCCACCTGGTGGATAAAATCTCCGCGCTCGATAGCCACGGCGCGCCGGCAGGCGGAGTGGCGGCGGAACTGGACGCGGTGTTCGCAAGACTAGGGACTCCCGAGGAGATCGCCGGCCAGTACGTGGAGCTCGCGTGCGGGGAGCGGCAGCGGGTGCGGGCTCCGGCCAGCCGGCCCCCGGTGCTGCCCATCGCTGAAAAGGCATTGCGCTGCGCGCGTCAGAGTCTGGCCGGGTTACTGCTCCTGCTCGGTTCCCTCGGCGGCTATTTTGTGGCCCTCAGCCTGATCTGCTGCGCGCTGCTGCGGCCGCTGCATCCCCATACGGCCGGACTGTGGAAGATCCCGGATGCCGCCGACGATTTGTCGCTGAGCCTGCGCATGGGGTTCGGTTCGGTCCCGCCGGGCAGCCGGGACCTGCTGGGCGCCTGGATCGTGCCCATCGGGATCATCGCTGGCCTGGGACTTTTCTTCCTGACCATGCAGTTCGGGCGCTGGAGCCTGCGAGATGTTTTCCGCCCGCGGCGTGCCCGCGCGGTCAACGTTTTTTGAAAGCACGGGAGATTGCGCGATGGAACTCAAGGACAAAACAAATTCCGCGCAAAGCCCTGCCGCAACTTTGCCAAGAGCCCGGGGGTCCGAGGCAGGGGACGCACCGAGCGGCTGGCGGGCCAGCGCGTGGCTGGCGCTGGCGGAATTGGCGGCCATCGTCCTGGTATTCCTCGCCGATCACTTTCACCTTGTCCCCCTTAGCCGGACGCCGTTCCTCCTGGCGATCGGGTGGGTATCGCTGCGCATCCGCAGAGTGCGCTGGAGCGAGGTGGGCTTCAGGCGCTACCGGAGCTGGGCGTTTAGGCTCTCGCTCGGCATCGGGGGCGGGCTGGCTTTGGAGCTTTTCCAACTGTTCGTTACCCAGCCGCTGCTGACGCGCCTGACCCGTCAACCGCCGGATCTGTCGGACTTTCTAGTGCTGCAGGGAAATAGGAAATACAGCCTGATCGCTCTGGGGTTCGCCTGGACTTTGGCGGCGTTCGGAGAAGAATTGGTCTGGCGCGGGTACTTGATGAACCGCGTGGCCGGTTTGCTCCAAAACACGCGCGCGGCGTGGATTTCCAGCCTGCTCGTCGTGAATGTGGCGTTTGGATACGCGCACAGCTATCAGGGCATTACCGGGATGGTGGAGGAAGGACTGGCCGGGATATTTCTGGGGCTGATGTATCTGGGGACGGGAAGAAATCTCGCGGTGCCGATTGTGGCGCATGGGGTTTCGGATACCCTGGACGTATTGCTGCTGTTTCTCGGGAAAATGCCGGGGACGTGAAGGTTCTGCGCTAAGGCGTTGCTTGCGCGGGACGCTCTCAACGGAACGCCGAGCACCTTTGCCGGCCTTGCTGGTCGTGGCGGCCCTCGCGCGATCGGAGCGCGTCCAGCGTCCTGCCGGCCGTCACCCGCGGCTAGAGCAAGTTCAGGCTAGCCCGGGGAGAATTCTAAGCCTCGTGCCAAAATGCGTGCGGCGCAGGAAAGGGCAATCGCCGTGGAAGTCTATAGCGTCAGGCGCCGGGTTGTTTGCGGACCACGACGGTGTTGGCGACCCATTCCTGGCTGATGCGGCGGATGGTTTCGCGCATGCGCACGGCGAGGGCGGTGATGGTTTCAAGGCGCTGCAGGCCGCCGGGCGGGAGGCGGCCGTCATCGTTGCGGCGAATTTCAGCGAGCAGCAGCTCGGCGTTGCCGAGGATGCCCGTCAGGGGATTGTTCAGCTCGTGACGCAGTACTTCCCCGAAGTCTTCGCTTTTGAGCGGCTCACCGGGATTTTTCATAGCATCCTTCATGTTCGACAGCTGCGGTGCGATTGGTTTTCCTTCGATGGTGGCGCGCTCGGATGATTTTTGTCTGGTCCATGAATGGCGGGTCAATCGTTGCTGGGTGAGGCGCTGCTCGACGAGCTCAAGAGCCACCGGCCAGGATTCCCGGGTGCGCTCGACATAACCGGCGGCGCCCGAAGCGAGGAGACTGGCGCGGCCGTCGGGGTGGTCGGTAGTGCCGATGACGATGACGGGGGCGAACTTGGCAAGCAAGGAAACGTCGGCCCGCAACTCTGCTCGTAGCTCTTCGCGCAAATCCACATGGGAAGCCGCATGTAGGTCCGCGGACAGGTCGCTCGGCCGCCCATTGTACGCGCCATCGTTCCCGGAACCCGTCGCGCGGGGCGGCGCAGCGGGGGCCGCCTCGCTAAAGATCGCCGGCGCGGGCTCCTCAAGCAGAATGACGTCGGGCGCGGCATCCGGAAGAATGCGGCGCGCGGCGTCCACATTGCTGACGGACGCAACCCGCAAACCCTCGGTACGCCCTTCGAGATTGATGCGCGCCGCGGCGCATAGCGCCGCGTTGTCGCTAACCAACAAAATGGATTGACCTCTCATGGACATCAAGCCTCTTTCACTTTCGCGCCACGCTTTGCTGCGGGCCGGAACTTGCGGAGAGAGTTTTGCCGGCGGTAGTTTGCCGCACGGTGTCGTCGAGAACCTCGTGAACGCGCGCGGTCAGCTCTTCGACGCGAAAGGGTTTGGCAAGATGCGGCAGACTGCAGCGCTCAAGGAACGCCTGGGTCGTTGGGGCGATGACGTCGCCGGTGACGAACAGAAAACGGTGACGCAGCGGATTGCCGCTATCGGCGAGGCGCTGGTAAAAATGCTGCCCGTCGAGTCCGGGCATTTTCATGTCGCAGATGACCAGGTCGAAGGATTCCTGGGCCGCGCGTTCGAGGGCTTCCCGACCGTCGAGAAGCACATCGACGAGAAAGCCTTCGTCCTGGAGCACGTCGGCAATCAAGCGCGCGACGGTCGGTTCATCTTCAACGACCAGCACGCGGGCCTGGGGTCGCACGCCATAGGATGCCGTCGGCCGAGAGGAGGCGGAATTCACGGGGACGAGCAGAGGGTTGCGGGCCATGACCCCAGCCGCTGCGGCTGTTCCCATGGCCGTGCTCGTTTCGCAGGCCCCGTCATAGGCGAGCGCCCGCGTCTTCGCCGCTGGCAGCGGGGAGGCCGCGGGCGTGGTGGCCAGCCCTTCAGCCACGGGCAGTTCCACGGAAAAAATCGCGCCGCCTTCTGCGCCGCGCAACACGTTCACGCGACCGCCATGCTCGCGAACGATGCTGAGCACAATGGACAGGCCGAGACCGGTGCCGACGCCGGCGGCCTTGGTGGTGAAAAAAGGATCGAAAATGCGGGCCAGGATGCTCTGCGGCACGCCGGGACCATCGTCCTCGACGTTCAGTTGCACGCGCCGTTCGGCGACCTGCCGGGTGCGCACGCGTATCGAGCCGCCGTGGCCGTGCTGCTGGATGGCCTGGCGGGCGTTGCCGACGAGATTCATGAGCACCTGTTGCAGTTGCGCGGCGTCGCCCATGATCGTCGGCAGCGCGGGATCAAGGTCCAGCTCGAAGCGGATTTTTTCCGCGGACATACTGAAACGCTGCAAGTCCATGGAGCGCATGACCACCTGATTGAGGGCCACGCGGCGGCGCTCGGGGGGCGCTTCGCGCGCGCTGAAGAGCAGCTGCCTTAGAATTCCGCCGGCGCGCTCGGCTTCCTGAAAAATCTGGCGTACCTCGTTGCTTCCCGCCGAGACATCGTCGCGCAGGAGCAGGCGCTGCGCGTAGCCGAGAATGCTGGTGAGAGGATTACTCAGTTCGTGAGCCACGCCGGTGATCATCTGACCGAGGGCGGCCAGTTTTTCCGTTTGCAGGAGCTTGGATTGAAAGACGCGCTGCGCGGTCAAATCGCGGTAGATCTCCACGCGGCCGAGTTTCTGGCCGGCGGCGTCGAGGACCGGACGGGTAGCGCGCTCGAGAATGCGCGGGGTGGGCCGGATCATGCGCAGTTCGTCACGCACGCCGCCCTCGCTATCGCGCGCCAGGGCGCGCCAGCGTTCGGCAAACGCCATGGGATCCGCGGCTTGCACGGCCATGCGGTCGATCAACCCCTCGAAGGTGATCCCGACGGCCGATTCGCCGGGGGCCAACCCGGCGAACTGCGCGAAGCGCACGTTGCAGGTGCGTACCTGGCCCCTCGAGTCAAACAGGACCACGCCTTCTTCGAGCCACTCGATCACGCCCTGCAGCGCCTGCTCCAGGCCCATGGATTCGGGCAGAGCAGGCGGGTCGGCAAGTCTGTCGAGAGCCACGACGTTATGGCCCGCGGCGGTCGGCAGGCTGTGCCGCAGGCGCACGGGAACACCCGTGGCCAGCTCAGCTTTTAGCTCCACGAGGTCGCTATTCCATCGGTCCGCGGACGCTTTCGCTTCGTGGCGCAAGCGGTCGTCGCGGAGCCAGCTCTCTATCGCGGGGCGAGCTGCGGCGCTGAAGAGTTGCGAAATTGGTTTGCCGATCAGCTCGCTTGGCGCGTTTGGCAGCTCCCGGGCGGCGCGCGGTGAGAGCACGGTTCTTTCAGGTCCATGGGAGCTGCGACGGGCGGCAGGAAAGCCCAGCGATTCGATCTCCGAGGCGCCGCTTTCGCGCAGGAGTTCTCCGACAGCGCTGCTGAAGTCCACAATCCTGCCGGCCTCATCGAGCACCAGGAGCAGTTCGCGGCTGGCCGCCAGTTGCGTACGCTGCCGCCGCTCGGCAAGCAGCGCAGTGCGTTCGCGTTTCTCGCGCGCGATGGCCAGGCCGGCGAGCATGGCGCGGTATTCGAGGCGCTCGAGAGACGCAAGAGAAGTTTCGCGGCGGGACAGACCCGCAAGCAGCACGCCGCGCACGTCGCCGTCGACCAAAATCGGCGCGGCCACGATGCGGGCAATCGGGGCATGCATCCATAAAAATTGCGGAACCATGCCCGCCGTTCGGCCCGTGCGCAGCGCTTCCTGGCAGATTTCCGTGAGCGTAGCGCCCTCGGCTAGGCGCAGCCAGTCGGCGTCGCCACTCTTCCAGCGGAATTCGATGGCGAACGGCGGAGCAAGAGGCCCTGTGTGGGCCACGCCATCGAACGTGCCCGGGACCGGACCGCTTGCGGCCTCGGTATTCGCGTAGTCGCCGGGGACATCGCTTGCAGCACCGCTTTTAGCATCGCTTGCGAAACCGCTCGCCGCACGTCCGAGAGCCGGATCGGGAGCGGGTAAATCGGCCGAGACGGCTGCCGGGGCCGGGGGCGCTTCCGCGAGACTACCGATGCAGACGAAGGCGGCGTGGAAACCGCCGTCCGCGCCACTTTCCGGGCTACTGCCGGTTACCATGCTGTCGGCCAACCCGGCCAGGACGGCATAGGTCTGGCCCTGGGAGTTGAGCTGCGCGTGCAGCCGGCGCGCCAAGGCGAGATCCGCGTAGCGCTCGCGGGCTACGGTGCGTTCTTCGGTCCAGGCAAATTGCAGGGCCAGTTCCGCAGCCAAGCGAGAGGCCGCGGCTTCCGGGAGCGCTTGGCCGCGTACGGGAGTACCGCAAAGAATGACACCGAGGACGCAGCCACGCACGGCGATGGGAGTCCACAGGACCCGGCGCATCCCGACAAGTATACTGATCAGCATAGTATTGCTGTCGCCGTCAATCTCCTGGGCCACGGCGCGCACTCCGAGGAGGACCTCTTGCGGGATGGGCGCTTCGGCGGACAGCTGTTCCCATTCGCGCGGCGCCGCGGGGCTTTCGCCGTCCCATACCACGCCGCGCCAAACCTCCTCTCGGGACCCCGCCTCGCCCTCCGGGGCCAACTGCGTGCCGTACTGCCCGCTTTCTCCGTGGGAAGCCTCCAGGCCCTCGTGCGACCCAACCATCCAGATCCCGATGCGCCCGGCAGTACCCGACGAGCGCAGCTCGGAAAGGGCCTCGCCGAGTATCTCGAGGCGCGATGCGCCATCAAGGGCGGCGCGAGCGACCCCGCGAGCAAGGCCTTCGCCCATGGCCCGTGCGGTTCCGTACGCGGCGCCTCCGGATTCGCGTTTTTTCGCCCAGAAATCCACGGCTCTTTTGTTCCTCCGAGGTAGCTTGTTTGCGCGTCGCGGCCGCGCCAAAGCGCTTTTCGATGCCCGAAACACCGGCGTTTTCGGGAACCGTGCATTTCCGGGGGCCGGTGTTCGCGCTTCCGCCGGAACCCGCGCACGACGGGCAACGGTTCCCGAGCTTGGCGTTCGTCGTAGCTCTCTTGCACCGTCGTATCCATCTTTTCTAAATGCCGCAGAGCCCGCAGAATCAAGCACATAAACGGCGTTGGGTACCCGGACGGCGCTGCCCGGACCATCCCATGTCGAGACAACTTCCGAACGGTTTCCCAGAGTGAACCTCAAAGCAGGTGCGCGCGGGTACTTGATTGGTTCTTGCGGAAAAAGAAGCAACGCCGGGGCAAATGACCAGGAAAAATGTTCAGAAAGAGGGAGAAGAAGTTGCCGTGAACAGCGAAAGAAAAGTAAAAAATCAACCGCCGGTGGCGGCGTCCATCTTTGGCGGCGGGTCCGCCTGCGGCTGCTCCATGTGGTAGAGCTTGAGCTTGCGGTACAAGGTGGTCTTGCCGATGCCGAGCAGGCGCGCGGCAGCGAGCTTGTCGCCGCTGGTCTCGCGCAACATGCGCAGGATGGCGCGGCGCTCGAGCTCCTCAAGAGGCAGGAGTTCGTCCTTTTCCGGGGCGCGTTCGCTTGTCGGATACTGGAGATTGGAGGGCAGGTCGGCGACGGAAACGATGGGACCGGAGCCGAGGGCTACGGCGCGGGCCACCGCGTTTTCCAGTTCGCGCACGTTGCCGGGCCAGTCGTAGGCGATGAGGCGGCGCATGGCGTCCTCGGAAATCGCGCGCGGGGGTGCCTCGGGCGGCGAAAGCTTTTCAAGAAAGGAGGTGACCAGCAAGGGAATGTCGTTCTTGCGGTCACGCAAGGGGGGCAGTTTGATCTGCACCACGTTCAAGCGGAAATACAAATCCTGCCGGAAGCCACCGCTGCGGATGGCGGCTTCGAGGTCGCGGTTGGTGGCAGCGATGATGCGCACGTTGATGCGCTTGCGTTCGGTCGAGCCGACCGGCTTGATTTCGTGTTCCTGCAGCGCGCGCAGCAGTTTGGCCTGCATGTCCACGGGCATGTCGCCGATTTCGTCGAGAAACAGCGTGCCGCCCTGCGCGGATTCAAGCAGACCTTGTTTGGATTGCAGCGCGCCCGTGAAGGCCCCCTTCACGTAGCCGAAGAGTTCAGACTCGATGAGCGTAGGAGTCAGGGATGAGCAATCCACGGGGACGAAAGGACGTTCCTTGCGAGGACTCGAGAAATGCACGCTGCGGGCAACGAGTTCCTTGCCCGTACCGCTTTCCCCGAGGATCAGGACCGGATAGTCGTGCTGGCTGACCTTTCCGACGACCTTATAAACGCTTTCCATTTTGGGGGAGAGGCCGATCAGACCGCCGAAACCGGGCCGGGTGCGCAACTGCTCGCGCAAAAGGCGATTTTCCCGTTGCAGATCGACGCTGTGCGCGGCGCGTATCAACCGCGCTTTGAGTTCTTCGATGCGAAAGGGCTTGGTAACGTAATCGACGGCGCCGAGGCGGGTAACCTCGACGGCGGAATCGATGGTGCCGTACTGGGTGAGGACCATCAGCGCGATTTCGGGATAAAGGTCGCGCACGCGTTTGAGCAACGCGAGGCCGCTGGTGCCGGGCAGCTGCAGATCGGTGAGGACGATGTCGATGGGGGAATACTCGAGCAACTCCGCGGCTTCCTCGGCAGAGGCTACAGCCGTGACTCTCATCTCGAGCTGCTGGCCGACCTCCGAGCACATCTCGCGGATGAACTCCTCATCGTCGACGATGAGCAGGTTGAGGGCGCTGACTTCGCGCCGGGAGACATCTCGCGGGGAGGGGGAATCGAGTACTGCCGCTGAGGCGCTGACCGAAACGGGAGTTGCAGTGGGTAAGAGACTGCGGGAGGTTTGAGAGCGAATTGCGGGATCGTCGGTCATCGCGAATTCCCTTCCATAACTTCGAGACCATTGGGAAACAAGTTCGGATACTGCACCTCAGGTTCCAAAACGGAAAATGACGTAAATGCCAGTGGAAACATCTAACATTTCCGTCCTTAACCGTGACAGGGAGCCCGTTTCGGGACGAGAGGACCAAATCGGAATTGGCGGGCATCGAACCGCCAGACTGCTGAGTGTTATGCAACACGTAAAGTACCACAACTGCAATTGCCAAGCCCCGGCCCGCTTCTGGCGCGGCGCAGCCGAACCACATTCCGCAACTTGCCCGGGCCGGGCCATGGCGAAAACCGGCGTTGCGAGCGATGGCGGCAGAGAAGGCAGAGAAGGCAAAACGGATTTGGCGGCAGGTAAAGACATTGGCCCGATAGCGCAAGGTCCTCTATAACTTGTGCATCATAATATAATGGTAAGTATTAGTCAATGACCATGGCCGCCGCCGCGCAAGGCCACTACAAGGCCCCTCCTACACAAGGCGCGAGAGGAGGATTGCGGATCGCGGTCAGGGTAGAATTTAGCAGCGCAGGAAGCGCGGGTTGCGGGCTGAACTCCGATGAGCGACGCGTTACAGACCGGACAGTTCTACGGAAGGCCGCAACAACGTGCCGAGGTCGTGGGAGTGGTGTTGACGGAAGTGCGGCACGTGCAGGGACGGAAGCTTCCGCGACACACGCATGAGTCCGCTTATTTCGGTCTGCTGCTCGGCGGAGGCTACCGGGAACAGTTCGCGCAGCGCACCGTCGAGTACCGCCCGCTAAGTATCGGATTTCACCCCCCGGCGATGACCCACCAGGATGAAATCGCGACGGGCGGATCGCGAATGTTTACGATTGAACTGCGCGACACCTTTCTTGAGCGCCTGCGTCCGTACCTGACGGCGCCGGCCTTCCAGCCAGACATCTACGGCGCGCAAATGACCTGGCTGGGGTTGAAGCTGTACCGCAGCTTCCGCGCGGGCCATGCCACGGCACTCGAGGTCGACTGTCTGTGCGGAGAGCTGCTTGAACGCGCCACAGGAATGGCCCAGGGCGAAACGGCGGGGCGGCCGCCGTGGATGAGGCGCGCGGTGGAACTGCTGCACGAGAATTTCCGCGAGCCGCTTACGCTCGAAGGCATCGCCGGGCAGGTCGCCGTTCATCCGATTCACTTGTCGCGGGTGTTTCGCAAGACTCTGCGCTGCGGGCTGGGCGAGTACGTGAACCGCTTGCGTATTCAGTATGCGTGCCAGCGACTGGCCGGCGACGAACAAGCCCTCAGCGAATTGGCGGCGGCGGCGGGCTTTGCGGACCAGAGCCACTTCGGGCGGGTGTGCAAATCGCTTACCGGGAGCACGCCGGGAGAGCTGCGACAGCTGCTCAGAAAAGACTCTCCCCGCGAAGCCGCGATTCTTCCCCGCTAGAAAAATCCGCACGGTGCAATTTTCCGACCGCAGCCATACGATGTTTGTTCCGTTCTATACGCGGCGCGGCGCGATCGGCACAATGGGCCTCTGGCCGCGGGTGCTTGGCGAAACCGCCCGGTAGCCAAGAAGGGGATTCGGTTTAGCCATGAACAGGAAAATTCTAGTCTGCTGCGCGAGTCTGATCACTCTGTCGGGTGTGGCGCTGTTGCACGGCGCGAACCCGGGGGGAGCGGACCCTGCTCCCCCCGGACCGCAGTTCACCCGAGAGGGCAAACTGGTGCGCCCGCAGGGCTACCGCCGCTGGGTGTACGTGTCTTCGGGGTTGGGCATGAGCTATGCAAAGGCGCCCGACGACATGCAGATGTTCACCAACGTGTTCGTGACGCCCGCGGCGTACGACTCTTACCTAGCAACCGGAAAATGGCCGGACAAAACCATGTTCGTTCTTGAGCTGTACGGGTCGACATCACAGGGCTCGATCAACAAGCATGGCAGTTTTCAGAATGGGTTTATGGGCATTGAAGCGGAAGTGAAGGACGAGGCGCGATTCGCGGATAAGTGGGCCTATTTCGGATTCGACAGCAACGATCGGGCCGCGGAAGCCAACACGCCGAGCCAGAATGCCTGCTGGAAGTGCCACGAGCAGAATGCCGCGGTGGAACATTCCTTCGTGCAGTTTTATCCGGAGTTGCTCAAGATCGCCAAAGAGAAGGGGACGGTGAAACCGACCGTGCATCTGGAAGGCAATGCGCAGCCGTGACGTGATGCCAGGTCCGCAAGCGGGCAGCCTCAGAAGCCGGCTGCTCGCCGGAGGAGGCCTTCGGTCAGCGAGGCAGCCACGATGGCGCCGTCGCCGGTTGCGGCTGCACCGGTGAATTGTCCGCTGATTACGCCGCTGTCGAGGCGGTCCCAGGTTTGCGAGGCGTCGCGCGAGGCGTAGAGGCCGCCGGCGCGCATGGCGATAAGACAGAGATCGTTGTCGAAGAAATAGCCCGCGGGCTCGTCCGCGGTGAGACCGTTTTGCACGAGCTGCCAAGCCCCGCTGCCAGGAGACCGGCGGTAGAGGCCCTTGGTGGTTCCCGCGAGCAGGATGCTGGTGCCCTGCGGATCTTCCCCGACCGCCGGGTTGTTCGAAGCGCTCGCGGCGGCTGCGGGGATTTCGCGGAGCCAGCGAACGTCCCGTAGGGTGACGTTCGCGGCGATCGGCTGAGTTTCCTCTTGCCAGGTCTTTCCTTCATTTCCAGAAAATAAAATCTTACCGCCCGCAGCCATCCACAGAGGCATGGTTGCGTCCTTTGCAGCGCCTGTCGCAACGCCATCTTTGGCCAGGGCGGACAACGGCACGGGGCGCAGGATTTTCTCTCCGAGCGCGCCAGACCACAACCCCAGCGACGTGGCGACATAAATGCGCGCACCCAGGGCGTGAAGGTCATAAATTTCCGAGGCGGCGCCGGGAGGCATGGCCAGAGGCCAGGCGAGGGGGCCGGCGGCAACCGCACGGTGCGGGGCAGAAGCGCTGCGTGCGCGCGGGGACTTTCCTCGCGGTGCGGGAGCGAAGCGGAACGCAACCCACCTGGCGGCGCCGGAGTCGTAGAAAAATAAAGCGCCATTCGCGTTGGCCAGCCACCAGCCGCTTTCGCTGGCGAACAGGCGCGCTATCTCGGCGACATTGATCGACGAAGTGCCCGGCAGAGCTCGCCATTCTAAACCGCCGTCGGAGGATTCAAGGAGGGCCTCGGGTGCGCCGGACGCCCACGCGAGGAGATGCTGGGTATCGTGCGGATCGGCGACCAGCGCGGCCGCGATGCGATGCGAGAAGCCCTCGTTGGCGGGAGCGAATGTCAGGCCGGCGTCGTTGCTGAGCAGCACGCCTTGCGCTTCGGTCGCGAGCAGAACCCGGCGCAAGGAGCCTGGCGGGTTTCCCGCACCCGCCTCGCGCGAAAGAACGGCGACATCATTGACGACCCAGTCTCGCGGGGTGGTGCGGGTCCAGGATTCGCCCCCGTCGCGCGTGAGCCACAGGCCCTCGGTGGTCGCGGCGTAAAGCACCCGCGCATCCTGCGGATCCTGCACGATGGCCTGGGTGCGGCGCGAGGAGTAGGGGATGCCCTGCAGTTTGGTCCACAGGGCGCCGGCATTTTCGCTGCGATAGATGCCGGAGCAGGCGCTGGCGAAAATGCGCGTGGAACTGGAGGCATCAACGCGCAGACTCATGACATCGGAATCGTCGATCATGCCCGAGGAGACGGCGTTCCAGGTCTTGCCGGCGTCGGCGGTTTTCCACGGGAGATGGTAGGTGCCGGCATAGATGGTTTGCGGATCGCGCGGGTCAATGGCCACGGAATCCACGTTGCGAAGTTCCGCATCCCCTGCGGGGGAGATTCTTTGCCACGTTTGCGCGGCGTCCGTCGAGCGAAAAACTCCGCTGCGCGTTCCGGCGACAAAAATCTCGGGAGAGCTGGGGGATTGTTCGACGCTCCGCAAGATTTCGCCGGATAAACCGGCGACGCTCCAGGTGGCGCCGCCGTCACCGCTATCGTAGAGCGCGCCGCCAGCGTTTACGTCCTGAAACCATACGGCGGCAAGCAGGTGATTTTCCTCGCGGCGATCGATGAGAAGTTTTTGGATGACCGCGTCATGCCGGGAACTGACGCGGCCGCGCAGCGCCCAGTGCGAACCGCCATCATGCGAAATGAAAATGTGGCCGTCGGCGGTGCCGAGGTAGAGAGAGTTCTGCGCGGAGACGGCCAGAGAAATGACGTCGCCGCCGGATGGGCCGACGGGTTGCCAGGTTTGCGGCCGGGCGCTAGAGGGCGCGGCCAGAACGCAGAGAATCGCGAGGAGAACGAGTCCGGGGCGCGCATGTCGCGGCAAGGTCCGAGCGGGGTGGCAAGCGGGGGCAGGAATTGACAACGCATGGCTCCCAAGAGCGTAGGAATGATGAACTGCTCAGAAAAAGCGAAGAACGCACCCGCCCGAAATGAAGCAGGCTCCGCAGGAAATTTCCCGCGGAGCCTGCTCCTTGGCCGCATTTCCCTCGCCCGCCGGGCCAAGTTTTGCCAGCGGGCGCTGCAGACGTTTTAGTAGGTCGCGCCTTCGGGAACGAAGATGAAGTCGACGCGGCGGTTATCCTTGCCTGTGCCGGTGGCTTCACCAACGCGGGTTGAAACGCGCGAGGCGTCGATACCCTTTTCACCGAGGTATTTCTTGGCCAAATCAGCGCGAGCAGCGGCGAGTTTGGCAGCCTTCGGTTCCTTGGGATCGGCAAAGCCGACGATGACGACCTTGGCGTTCGGGTCGTTCTTGAGGCGCAAGGCCACGTCGTCGCCGACGCGCTTGCAGAGGTTGTCAAAGCGCGAAGCGCCGGGCTTGGTGTAGCCGCAATCGCCAACCTTGGTCGCTTGTGGCGGCGGAGGCGGCTGTTGCACGTCTACGTTGGTGCTGGCGTCGGCGTTGCCACCGCGGCCATCGCTCACCGAGCACTTGACGGTATAACTGCCCGCCGACAGGCCGGTGGAATCGAACTGCACCTTGGGACCGCTGCCGATGATCTGTCCCCCGCTGGCCGTATAGCTGTAGGTCAGCGGATCGCCATCGGGATCGCTGGCCACGGAAGTGACGCCAGTGCGCTCGCCGGGCAAGATCGGGCTGCGGTCGGTCGTGCAGGAGATCGTCGGCGGATGGTTCGGCGGTGTCTGCACGGCGATGTCCGCGGCGCAGGTTGCGGTGCCGCCTTTGCCGTCATCCACCTTGGCGTTCACGGTGTAGGTGCCTACGGCTAGGCCGGAAGAACTCCAGCGGCCATCCGCTCCGGTGCCGCTAACGCTGCCGCCGGTGGCGGTGTAGGAGTAGGTGAGCTGATCGTTATCCGGATCGCTGGCGTTTACGTGGATTTGCACGCTGTCGCCGGAACCTGCAAATACCGAGGTTGGGCTCGCGGAGCAGGCCGCAACCGGAGGATGATTCGGAGGCGGCGGAGGCGCAGCGAAGCCAAAACGCAAGACCACGCCGGTGCCAGCGCGGAAGTTGTTCTGGCGAGCGTTGGCACCCACGCCTGGCCCGTCGAAGTTGGTCATCAAGTAATCGAGCTCGGCGACGCGCCAGGCGAAATTCTTCCAAAGCACCAGATCGACGCCACCGCCCGCGGCGAGCGCGAAGGTGTATTGCGAGTTGACGTTTTGCGTGACGCTGCCCCCGGCATTGGCAAAGCCGATGAGGAATTCGGCGAAAGGCACGAAATGGTCAAAATGGCGAAGGTAGAGGCGCGGACCAAAAAGTCCCGTAGCGAAGCCGCCCTCCGTGCTCGAGGCGTTCGCGGCGGTGGAGATGGGGGTGAGATCGCGCTTGAAGTCATAAGCGCCACCCTGCGCGACGAGGCCGAGCCAGGGCGTCGGGTTGTAAACCAATTCGCCAGTACCGCCATGGGAATTAAAATTGTTGAAAGGATCGCCGGGATTGAAGTTGACATACTGATAGAGAATCGCGACTTCTATCTTGGGAGTCAGCTGACCGATCGACGCCCCGACGCCCGCAGCCGCCGGTGCAGGGGGAAAAGGCGTCGCGCGCGGAGGCATGGGAACCGCGAAAATATTAGAACGAACCGGCGCGATACTGGAAGCGCCGCTATCCGCTGCGGGAGTCAGGGCGGTGTTCTCAGACGTTTTCGCCGTGGCGCTTTCATCCGCGGACTTGCCGCTTTGCTCCTGCGCGAGCGCCGGCAGGACCGCAAACACGCCCAGTAAGGCAATTAAGAACCACTTACGCATCTTGTTCCTCCAATGAACTTTGGTGTTGCAAACCCTTGGGATTTCGCGTCCGCGCAGATTCACCCCGATGGTTCTGGCAGACTCGGTGAGCCATGCGCCCGGCACCAGGCACAACTGCCCCGGCTACTGGCAGCTTAAAATGAAACTCCGGCGAACGCAGCGTACGCGAGACACGTTGCTCTTCCGTGATCCATCTTGGCGCCCGTAGATTATTCTAGAAGTCCGCATATATCGCAAGCATTTCGTCGAATTTCTCGGGCCGCGCCACGGAAGCGTGCGGCAGGCGCCCCTGCATCGTGGCAACGGAGCGCCAGTCATTTACGCACAGAGACTCGGCCATGCCCATACCATTTTCGCAGTAGGGTAAGGATCTCGCGAACGAGCAGATCGCGCTCCGCTGCCCGCGCGGCAAGGCTTGCGAAACGCTTTCCTCGGTAAACCCGCCGGCGGGCACGGACAGGAAGCGTAGAGATGCCTTGACGGGGGCAAGAAAGGCACGTATTGTCCCGAGTTAGAGGCAGTCCGCGAGACAATTGACTGCGGCGCCGCTGCTGAGTAGGCTCGTGCCTCGTTCCAACCAGGAACGAGGAGGCAGTGATGAACAAGTGGCTCTCAGTAGTCGCGGTTGCGTTGTTGATTGTTATTGCAGGTCTGGCGTGGGGCAGGGCGGTCGAGAGTGCGGCGCGCGGGAATCAGGAAGCTCCCGTGATCACAGCGCAAGGCTCGCGTCCGGCTCCTCCGATTCCAACCAACTTGGAGCGTTAGGGTCTGAAGGCCCGGCGCGCAAAGCGGGCCAAGCCTCTCCGGGAGCAGGAATGCTTGGCCCGTTCGATTTTGTGGTGTGGCTCGCGGGCTTCCTCGCGGAAGTGTTCGTACTGGCGTGGGCGGTGCGGGATCGGACCATGCTGCGTTACCGCAGCTTGCTCGTGTATGTGGCGGCCCTGGCGGTCGACGAAGTCCTGAGCTTCGTCATTCTCCGGCGATACGGTTTCACATCCAACGAATACGTATATTACTACTACTACAGCGAGGCGGTGCTGACGCTGCTCATGTTCGTGGCCATCATGGGCTTGTGCTCGCGGATGTTCCGCGAACAGCAACGCAGCGGGGTTCTGCGGGTGTTCACTCTGGTGGTCCTGGCCGTGGTGGTGCTCTATGCCGCGGCGGTGACGGCCGTGAAACACCAGCTGCTGGCGACTCGTTTCGCCGGAGAGTTCAACGAGAGCCTATACTTCACGGGAATGATCCTCACCTACGCGCTGTGGGTCATGCTGTTGCGGCGGCGCGATCCGCGGTTGCGTCTGGTGCTGGTGATCAGCGCCTTCGGCATCTACTTTGGCGGACAAACCATGACCTACACGCTGCGAGCGCTGTTTCCGGCGGCGACGTCGCTGCATTACTTACTGGCCCTGATGGGCGCGTGGCTGCCGCTTTCGCTGGCGTATTCGTTTTACAAGGTTTCTGAAGAGGCCCGCGTGCCTCTGGAACAGCTTGCAGGGGTGTGGTAAGTGCATGAATTGCTGGTTCTCGTCCTGGCCAGTGTTTTGACCTTGTATCTGGGCATCCGATACTGGCGGGCGCTGCTATGGTCCGCGTCGCGGCAAAGACTCTCCGAGGCTAGCCGGGAGCTAGGCGAGTGGATCGATGGCCCGCATGGGGAGAAATCCTTGGCCGTGGTGTGCGCTTTGTTGCGCGTTTGTCCCAAGCTTGAGCGCGGCAGCGACCGGAAACTTGTGGCCGTCAGTGTTTACGATCGCCTGTTGGGAGTGATCGAAAAGCTGTGGCCCCAGCGGGGCGGGGAGAGAAACCCGTGGATCGCGGCGGAACGGCGAGCTTGCGCTTATTTCGCGGCGATTATGCTAGATCAGCGAATCACGCGCACCAGCCAGTGGTACGCCGGGCAGGTTACGAATTCTTCGTCGTAATTCCCCCCGGAGCGGCGCGAAGAAGAAAGCCGCGGGCGCAGCGCCCTTTTGCTCAGCGATTCGCCGCACTCTCAAGCTTCATAAATTATCGAGGAAGAATCTTGTGACGCGCTGCATCATGAGGCGGCGCGCATTGGGATCGTTGATGCCATGCCCCAATCCGGGAAAAGGCATCACTTCGATGGTTTTGCCAGCGGCGATGGCATCGTTGAGTAGTGCCAGGGTATTGGCGAAATGCACGTTGTCGTCGCCGGTGCCGTGCGCTACCAGCAGTTTGCCGCGCAACTTGGCGACGTTTTCAATGGGTGAAGACTCCTGATAGCTCTCTTCGTTTTGCGGCAGCAACCCGAGATAGCGTTCCGTGTAGATGGAGTCGTAGTAGTGCCAATCGGTAACCGGAGCGCCGGCGAAGCCCGCCTTGAAGTCCTCGGGATCCTCAAACATGGCATGCAACGTCATATGTCCCCCGTAGCTTGCGCCCCAGATGCCCATGCGCTGGCCGTCCACGTAGGGAAGAGTTCTGAGGTACGCCGCCCCATCGCGCTGGTCGGAGAGTTCCTGGGCGCCCAGTTTAAAGTGGATAAACTCTTCAAAAAGGTGCCCGCGACCGGCAGAGCCGCGATTGTCGAGCGCGAAGATGATAAAACCCTTCTCGGCCATCATTTGGTGCCATAAGAAATTCGCTCCTCCCCAGGCGCTAACAACAATCTGCACATGGGGACCGCCATAGGTGTAAAAGAGCACGGGATAGTGCTTGGCGGGATCGAAATTCGGCGGCTTGATCATCATGGCGTTCAGCTTGATGCCATCGTGCGTGGGGACGGACAGGAATTCGACCGGTGACAAGCGGTAGTTGGCAAGTTCCGCAACCTTATTTTCGCGGAGCGTGGCAATGCGCGAGCCGTTCACGGCGTAGAGATCCTCGCGCGGCGGGGTCATGACATTCGAATAGGTGTCCACAAATTTGTCCGCGGCTTCATTCATGACGGCGCGGTGCGTGCCGTCTTCCTTGGTGATACGCGCGAAACCGGAGCCGTCCAGTGCCACGCGATAAAGATGCCTTTCAAGGACCGACTTTTCCGTGGCGGAGAAATACACGAGGGCCCTGGATTCGTCGACCCCTTCGACTCCAGTTTCTTCCCAGGCCCCTTTGGTCAGCTGCGCGAGCTGTTTGCCGTCCAAATCATAAAGATACAGATGGCGATAGCCGGAGCGCTCACTGGACCAGACAAAGCGCTTGCCGTCAGCCAAGAAATACAGGTCGTCGCTGAGATTGATCCAGTAGGAGTCCGTTTCGTGCAGGGCCACGCGGGTTTTCCCGGTGGCCGCGTCGGCGATCAGCAGATCGATTTCCGTTTGCGCGCGATTGAGGCGCTGAATCGCCAGATGCCGGGCGTCGCGCAACCAGTCGACGCGCGCGAGGTAAATGTCGGAATTCTCGCCAGTGTCCATGACTTGCGGTTCGCCGCCTTTTAGGAGCGCCACCAGCACGCGCACCACGGGATTTTTTCCGCCCGCGATGGGATAACGCTCCATGTCCGCGTCCCCGCTGTAGGACGCGAAATCCACCAGGGGATATTGCGTGACCTGGCTTTCATTCATTTCCAGATAAGCGATGGCCGAGGAGTCCGGCGCCCACCAGTAGGCGGTTTTAATCTCCAGTTCTTCGGGATACACCCAATCGAGTTCACCCTTGCGCATTTCTTCCGTGCCGCCGTGCGTAACGGCGCGCTCTTTGCCACTCGCGACGTCCACGATCCAAACGTTGTGCTGGCGCACAAAACTGACGCTGCGCCCGTCCGGCG
Organism: Candidatus Acidiferrum sp.; assembly: GCA_049516615.1. Taxonomy (GTDB): domain Bacteria; phylum Acidobacteriota; class Terriglobia; order Acidiferrales; family UBA7541; genus Acidiferrum. Next base: position 29,438 of record JBEKSZ010000005.1, read on the forward strand.
AAACCTTGGGATCCGCCAGCGTTTCCGTGCCGGATACCAGGGCGCGCGGCGTTTGCGTTCCCAGATCGAACCACGTCAGCGATTGTTCGCCCTGAAAAAGCAGCGCCGCCGAACCGGGAGCCCACTGATACTGGCTCGGGGCAATGCGCCCAAGGCCAGTCGACTGGTTGGCTCTGGCCGGAGGGGGCGGCAGAATGTCCAGCAATTTGTCCGCAGCGATCAGCAAGCGGCGCTCGCCGGTTGTGGCGTCCGTGGACCAGAGTTCCGTACGCGCTTCTTTCCCCTGGCCCCGGGTCTCGAAAAACGAGAGCAGTTTGCCGTCCGGAGACCACTCTAAGCCGCGGGCCAGTTGCCCGCTGAGAGAAGGCGCGGAGTAGATGCGGTCGACGCTGAGCGCGCCGGCGGGCGGAGGGCTGGCGGCGTTTTGTTGCGCACGGCTGCGCGGCGCGCCGAGCGCTGCGAGAGCCAGAATCAAAGCAACCGCGAGGCGGCCACCCGGGTTCCGCGTCTTAAGCCGCAGCGCCGCACAGAGTTCTCCCGACACGATCATGTCGCCTCCAAAGCTTTACTGCGCGTTTCCCAAAGGCTCTCCCGTCGGATACCAAGACCGCGACTTGCCGGCCCGGGCAAGCTGGGAGGCCGTTTCGGGCGGAGTGCGCCACGAGCAAGGCTCCCGGCCCGCGGCTAACCCGGGGGCCAGGCAAATTCGCGGCCACCGAGCAGGTGTAAATGCAGATGAAACACCGATTGGCCCGCGCCCACACCGCTGTTGATCACCGTGCGATAGCCGTGCAACAAATTGTGTTTGCGGGCAAGTTGCGCGGCTACCAGCTGCATCGTGCCGAGCACGGCTTGATCTTCGGGAGAAGCTTCGCTCAAGGACGAGAAATGTTTTCGCGGACAGATCAGGATGTGCGTAGGGGCCTGGGGACCGATATCTTCAAAGGCGAAAACCTCGGCATCCTCGTGCAGGATTTTTGCTGGAATTTTTTTCGCCGCAATCTTGCAGAACAAACAATCGGAACTCATGCGCTACTCCTTGGCAGCCACCGATTCGTCGAGCCGCACCACGAAGGTAGTAAACCCGTCGCGGGCATGCAACTGGTTCGCGTATTGCCGCGCGGCATCTTCGCCGGCAATTTTCCCCACCCGCACACGATAAAAGGTCCCCTCCGGTGAATCGTAATTCTGGATGTAGATCGGCGAGTAGGAAGCGTTCAGTTTCTCGCGGAGGTGCTCGGCATTGGCGCGCTCGCGAAAAGCACCTACCTGCACGGTGAAAAAGCCGGTCGTAGGATCCACGCTGCCGGAAATCACTTCGAGGCGAATGGGCACTACCCCCGGACCCACGGACTCGATTTGCTGCGCGGCCGCGAAGGAAAGATCGATGATGCGATTCTCCACAAACGGTCCGCGGTCGGTGATGCGCACCACCGCAGACTTGCCGTTGTTCACATTGGTGACCCGCACGACGGTATCGAAAGGCAGAGTGCGATGCGCGGCGGTCAGTTTATACATGTCGTAAATCTCGCCGTTCGACGAATGGCGGCCATGAAACGGCACGCCGTACCACGAAGCGTTACCTTCCTCGCTGTAGCCCACGGGCGCAGGGGGCGGCGCGGTCTTGCCGCGCTTGGCTTTTGCGCCCGCAGCGCCGCTCGGCGAACTCGGCGCCGGCATAACGTCGGTCGAGCGCTTCGCGGCTTCCGCGGTGCTTTCCGGGGTTGCCGCTGGCTGCGCCGGAGGCGGCTGTCGAACCGCAACAGGATTTCTGGCTGCACAGCCGAAGGCAAAGAGCGCGCCCGCGGCCATCAAGGAAACAGACATCGCGCGACGGGCGGCCTGACGGGCGTACAGCCCGGAGGCTGGTTGCCCAGATCGCCAAGTTTTACGGTCGGGAAGAATAATCAACGGCTGGCCTGTTTTACGCCTGGGGCTTGGGCGGGTCGCCCGCAGCCCTGGCGGCCTGCCGCGCTTCGAGCTTCTTCGCGGCATCGCTCAGCTTCTCGGAAACTTCCCGCAGGAAGATCGCGCCGCGCCGTTCCGTTTCCGGGGCGACCTCATCTTCAACAAAATGCCGCAAGCGCTGCAGCTCCTCGTCGATGCGTTTGCCGAATTCCTCGAATTTGTCCATAGGCCTTTCCTTGGCATTCTATTCGAAGTGCCGGCGGTAATCCGGCAGAATGAAAAACCCGTGTCGCGAACGGCGATGGCCGGAGAGCTGGCCGCGACTTTGCCGGCACTTGGGTATTATAGGAACGCGGCAAGCGCGTCGCAAGGAGCAGAATGGCCCTTCCCTATGAGTGGCAGTTGCGAGTGGACAAAATAAAACGCTGGTGGCAGGGACTTTCCGGCGGCGGCGAGGCGCCGCGCCCGAAAATGTGCCCGGCGTGCGGGACGCTGGTGGGCGTCAACGCCACGCGCTGCCACGAATGCGGGACCAGCCTGACGTTTTCGCTGGCCGCGGCGGGCCGTGGGGTATCGAGTTTTTTTGGCGGCAACGCTCCGGTGACGACCGTTCTGCTGATCGTAAACTTTTTGATGTTCGCGGTCACCCTGGTTTCCTCCATGGAGCAAGGCTCGGGATTCAGTCTCTTTGCCGGCATGAACGGCGAAGTGCTGTTCCGCCTGGGCGCCGTGTATCCGCCCGCGATTTTCCTGGGCCACCAGTGGTTTCGACTGGTAACCGCGATGTTTCTGCACGGAAGCGTTTTGCATATCGCGTTTAACATGTGGGTGCTGTGGGACGTGGGGGTGGTGATCGAGGACGTGTATGGCTCGGCGCGTTATCTTTTTCTGTATACCGTGACCGGAATCGCGGGCTACGTCTTGAGTGCTCTTGGCGGCCATTTTTCCGTGGGCGCGAGCGGCGCCATCATGGGATTGGTCGGGTTGATGCTGGCGATCACCACGATACGCGGCGGCGCGGCGATGCGAGCGCAACGCTCGCGCCTCATCATGTGGATCGTGATCATCTTCGCGCAGGGCTTGCTGCCCGGGATGAACGTGGACAACTGGGCGCATTTCGGCGGCTTGGCCGCGGGCTTTGGCCTCGGCAGAGTCTTTGCGGATCGCCAACCGGCTCTCGGAAGTGAGATGAAACGGGCTTACGCTTTGGGATGGCTCGCCGCGATCATCCTAGTAACAAGTTTCGCGTTCATGATTTTGCACGTCCGCGACAACCATTTCCTGAGCTCCGCCAAGCTGCTGTTTCCTGCTCGGGCGTGTTATTTCTCCGAGCTGCTCAGGTTGCGGGCGATGGCGAAGGAATAGTGAAGTGCCGAGACCACCGTCAGGGTGGCCACCGTGTAAATCAGAATCGCGTTGATTCCCGCGAGCTGGGCGCTCGGATAGGCGGCGCGGAGAACTACGGCGAAAATCATCACGATCTGGAAAAATGTGGTGGCTTTACCGAGGACGCTCGGTGGAAACGGCCGGTAGCCGAAGATCAGCAGAATCACCACGGCAACCATCAGAATGATGACGTCGCGGCTCAAAACAAAAATCATCAGCCACATGGCGATCTCGTGCTTGAAGGCCAGAATCACGAAAGAAGAGGACAGCAAGAGCTTGTCGGCGATCGGGTCGAGGTAGGCGCCGAGCGACGAGCGCTGATTCAAGCTGCGCGCCAGGAGCCCGTCGACGCCGTCGGAAAGCCCGGCGATCACCAGAATCAGCAACGCCCAGCGGTAGTGCTCATAGGAGATGGAAACGATAAACAGCGGCAAAAAACCCAGCCGGAGAATGGTGATTTGATTGGGTACGGTCCAGATGCGGCCTTGCATCGCTATTCAGGATAACGCACTTTCGCGCGGGAAAGTTCACCGGAAAAGCTCCCGGCGAGAGGATTCAGGCGAAGTGCGCCAGGTACTCGCGCAGCGAGCGGCCGGATTTGCGCTCAAAAATTTCCGCCATGGAGGGAATGGCTCCGGCGGGTTCGTCGAGGGCGATGCGCTCGATGCGCGTCATGGGGAAAAAAACCGTGGGCAGCCCGGTGCGTTCGTTGTCCGGCGCGTTGATTTCGCGGACGAAGTGATCGAAAGAGTTGAGGTCCACGCCGCGTATGGTGGTGCCGGCAGTATTCAGGGCCAGCAACTCACCCCAGAATTTCTCCTTGGGGCTGTGCAAGCTGACGACAACGATGGAATGAATGTCCATGGCGAGTCCTGTGCTCGGCCTTAGCTTATCGCGAGCACTGGGATTTTGGTCGCAGAGAAATTGCCGGGAGATTAACTCTTTCGCGCTTCTCCGGGTTGCCCGGGCGTGTTTCACGTGAGCATGGCAGCGGGGCCATTTGGCGGAATGATCAGACGGGGCTCGGTGAGCGACTGCAGCGATTCGAGCGTCGCTTCCGGAGCCAGTTCGCGAAGCAGCAAACCATCCGCGGTGATTTCGATGACCGCCAGTTCCGTGACGATGAAGTCGACAACCGCGACGCCCGTCAGCGGCAGGGTGCAACGCTTAAGAATTTTTGCCTTATTGTCGCGCGTGGCGTGTTCCATGGCCACGAAGACGCGCTTGGCGCCGGCCACCAGGTCCATCGCGCCGCCCATGCCTTTGAGCATTTTGCCGGGGATGGCCCAATTGGCCAGCGTGCCTTTTTCATCGACCTGTAAAGCACCAAGCACGGTGAGGTCCACGTGCCCGCCGCGAATCATGGCGAAGGAATCCGCGGAGGAAAAATACGCGCTGCCGGGAAGTTCGCTGACGGTTTCTTTTCCAGCGTTGATCAGGTCGGGATCGACCTGGGCTTCGAGCGGATAGGGCCCGACGCCCAGCATGCCGTTTTCCGATTGCAATATCACCTCCATGCCGGCGGGCACGTAATTGGCCACCAGCGTGGGCATGCCGATGCCTAAATTAACGTAGTAGCCGTCGCGCAGTTCAGAGGCGATGCGGCGGGCGATGCGTTGGCGTTTTTGCTCTTCGTTGAGAGGCATGGGCATCACGCCGGCCGAGATGCCCGCTGCTGGCGCAGCTCAAGCACCTTCTGCGAGCAGATTTCTGCAATCGAACAGGGCTTCGGGGAGCAGCCAGCGGGATTCTTGCCTTCCCTTGCTAAAGGAAAGCGAAACCGTCCGTCAGGGCCGGTTGCGCGTCTAGGATGGCAACCAGGAAGCGCGCGCGGAGGTTTTGCCAGGGGCACCTGGCTTTCAAGCGGCACAGCGTTCGGATGCAGTCGATCGCCTCTCAGAACTTCTCCCGGCATGCTGGCAGCCAGAAAGCGGGTCTCCCGCTTTGCCCAGGCGGGGTCGTCGAGCGCCGCCGATTCTCGAAGTGCGCGGGTCATGGAGTCCTTCTGGTGGTGCGGCGTTCGATGCGCTTTTCGTATTTTTCGCCCTGCAGGATGGTATTAACAAAAACTCCCGGAGTGTGGACCTGATCGGCGTCCAGTTCGCCAAGTTCGACGAGCTCTTCCACCTCGGCGACCACGTGATCCGCGGCCGTGGCCATCATGGGATTGAAATTACGGGCTGTCTTCCGATAGATAAGGTTGCCCCAGCGGTCGCCCTTCCAGGCTTTCACGAACGCGAAATCGCCGCGCAGACCGCGCTCCATCACAAACAGGCGGCCGTCAAATTCGCGGGTCTCCTTGTTCTCCGCGACCATGGTGCCGAATCCTGTCGGGGTGTAAAACGCGGGAATGCCTGCGCCCCCGGCACGAATACGTTCCGCCAAGGTGCCTTGGGGATTCAGCTCCAACTCCAATTCCTTGGCCAGGACCAGCTGCTCAAAGAGTTTGTTTTCGCCCACATAGCTGGAGACCATTTTCTTGACTTGGCGATTTTGCAGCAGCAAGCCGATGCCGAAGTCGTCGACGCCGGCGTTGTTACTAACGACGGTCAGATTTTTCGTGCCCCGGCGGCGAACTGCGGCGATCAAATTTTCCGGAATACCGCAAAGCCCGAAGCCGCCCATCAGGATGGTGGCGCCGTCGCGCAGCTTTTCAATAGCGGCATCCGCGGAGTTTACGCGCTTGTCCAAGCAGGAGCCCTCAGTGAATTCAGGGCGGGCCGGGAACTTGCACGGCAGCCGCGCCTTCGAGAGAGTCTACCCCAAGTCGCGGCGGAATTTTGTAACTGCGGAAGCTGAGGGCCGGGCGTCAGTCATTGGGCATAAAATCCCAGAACCAGCGCAGCAGAACGCCGTAGTACACCACCACGATACCGAGACTCACGATGAAGGTGCTGCGCGCTTTCCCCAGCCCGGCGTACTCCTTGACCCAATGCCGGGAGCAAAACACGACCATCAAAACCGCGAGAAGCGTCGTCACTATGGCCAGCAGCCCCACGATTCTTGCGACGGGGTCGGCGGTTTCCGCCGCAAACAACCGGGCGATGTGGCGGGTGAAGAGTCCGGAGGCATATCCCATCACCAGCCAAACCAGGGAGGCCAGCAGGCCGATCATGTACGCCCAGCGGTCTTCCCGGTAGAACAACATCACCAGAATCGCGATGTACACAACCGAGAGATACATGTGGATCAGGAACAAGCTGGGTTCGAGATAGGTCAGAACCGAGAAGCAGACCATCTGCGCCCCCGCCACGGTGGCGATATCGCGATAAGCACGCATGGTACCTCCAGTCCTGCGGCGCTTTCCTTCTAGTTGAGTCGCACAGACGGACGCTGCGCATCCGTCTGTGCGTATTCCTCCGCGCCCGCCACCGCGCGATAACCGGTCATGGACTCGATTTCGACACGGTAGAAGACTGGAGGGATGAGCCGGCTACCGGACTTGAGCTGGCGTGCGGCAAAGGCCGTTTCCCACCACAGGGAACGCTGCTCGAGCAGCTTGCGCGCGTGCAGGCGCTCTTCTGCGAACCTGGGCAGGTCCGGAAGTTCCCTGAACTGCCCTTTCAGGATTACGCTCTCCCATTGAAACTGGCTGGCGATTTCGTCCACTTCGACGCACACCTTGGGATTGCTGCGCATCCATTCGATCTTTTGGCCCTCGGTGGTAAAGCCATAGAGATGGTCGGGCTCGTACACCAAATAGATGGGCACGATGTACGGCTGGTCCTCCCGGGAACAGGCGAGGCGCCCAATTGGCTGGCGCATTAAAATCCAGCGGCATTCTTTGGTACTGATTTTTTCAATCTGCATGCGAACCTCGTTTCTTTGAGCTGCAAAACCGTGCGGCGACCTGTCCGCCCGCTCACCTAGTGCCGGATCGTCAGCACCGGGCACTCCGCCTGGCTCACGACTTTATGCGCCGTGGGCAACGGCAGGTGTGATGATGCTCCTGGGAAGCCCGTGTCCGGACGCACCCCCAAGACAATCAGATCAACGTTGCGCTCTTTGGCGGCCTCCAGGATTCCCTTCGCAGGATCGCCGTGCTTGACGATGCATTCGACCTTGCACCAAGCTTCCGCCTCGGCGGGAACCAAATTGCCCAGCTGCCGGCGATAGTGCGTTTCAAGCTGGGATGCGTTGACCAGCTCTCCCGCGCCAGGAGCTGGCAGGCAGTGCACCAGCGTCAGGCTGGCTTGGAACTCCTCCGCGAGCGACACCGCGTAACCCGCAGCCAGCTGGGATTCGGAACGAAAGTCCGTGGCATAGAGAATCCTGTGCGGCCCCCCATCCGCTCCGAACCCTCGAGCGGCGTTCGGTCCGACCGTCAATACCGGGCAGGAAACATCGCGAAGGATTTCTTCCGCAACCGAACCGAGGAAAAATTTCCTGACTCCGGCCCGCCCGTGTGTGCCCATCACCAGCAGGTCGATCTTCTTCTGCCTGAGAATGTCCGGGAGCTCGGCGCGGACATCGCCCTCGGGCATCAGGATATCTGCGCGAAACCCGGCAAATTGCTGAGCGAGTTCGCTGCGCTGCCATGCCTCGCGCACTTTGGCCGCTTCTTCGGCGCTTGCCCAGGTGCGCGGCGGGGTCATGGGATTTACAACGGGAGGCCGGACGTAGAGGACGGTCAGGTGGGCGGCAAAGGCCCTGGCGATGCTCTTTGCATAGGGCATGGCCGCGGCTGCAGCTTCAGAGAAATCCGTGGCGAACAGTACGTTCTTCAGTTGAATCTGTGTGCGAGTGGCAGTAGCGGTTGTCATTGAAGTCCCTCCTGTGCCTTCCTTGTTATCGCAGACAGTGAAGGTCCGGCAGTGCCCTCGCGCACCTGGCCATGTGATGCGGCGCACAAAGCCACCCGGATGGGCGCGCCCCCGCCTGGGGCACTTGAAGTTCCGCGAGATTCTGGAATGTCCGAACGTTGGCAGGGAGGCGATGGCGATCGAGCCGGCCCTCGCCACGGCAAGAGCACCAGCGCGGGCGATGAGGCCCGTTGAAACGATGGCTACAGAGATCGCAGGAGTTTATACAGCTCGTTGGCGGCGTCGAAGTCGGCCTCGAGTTCGCGCGAGTTGAGGCGGTCACGGAGGTCGTCGAGGCGCCGCGCGAAGAGATCGAGCTCGGCGGAGAGAATCTCGCGGTTGGTCAGGATGATGTCGCGCCAGATGGCGTAGGGACTGCCCGCCAAACGCAGCGAGTCGCGCAGGCCGGGGCCAGAAAGCGTGATGGGCAGGCCGTTTTCATCGAGGCGGTCATAGAGAAAGCTGGCCAGGGCGATGGCCGCGAGCTGCGGAAGATGAGAGACCAGGCCCACGGCGTAGTCGTGCTGCTGCGCGCCAAGCCACAGCGGACGCGCGCCAATCTTCTCGAGCAGCTTTACGAAGGCGTTCACGCGCGGGTCGCGGCTTGTGTCGGACGGCTCTGCGAGTGGCACGGTTTCGACTGTGGATGCGCCCGGCGAAGGCCCGGCGCCAAGGCCCGCCGCCTCACCCGGGTGTTTGCCTGCGGGCGGGACGCTGATCAGCGCGTAGGTTTGGTGCTGAAAAAGATCGGCGTCGGCGTGCGTGAGGCCGGAAAGTTCGCGGCCGGCCATGGGATGGCCCGCCAGAAATAAAGGACCGGCGGAGCTGTGAAAAGTTTCGGCGGCGGATTGCACGATGCGCAGTTTGGTGCTGCACGCATCGGTGATCAGAGCGCGCGGGGCGGCGTGCTTGGCGACTTCAGGAAGCAGGTCCAGCGTCGCGCTGATGGGCAAGGCCATGTAAATCAGATCGGCGTTAGCGACCGCCGGGGCCAGGTCGCCGTGATGAGCCACGTCCACTGCCCCGCGCGTTTTCGCATCCTGCGCCACTTCGCTGCGGTCCCAGCCGGTAATGTGCAGGTCGGCTGCATATTTTTTCAGCGCCAGCGCGAACGAGCCGCCGATCAGCCCGGTGCCCAGAATAGCTACGCGCTCGATGAGGTGAGTGTTGGGCATTGTGGGCGCTGGCAGGACGCAATATATCTCAGGCGGCCATGGTGCGGCCAATGGCTGGTGCGATGATGCGCAGTTCGCGCATGAGCTGATCGAATTGCGCGGGATCGAGCGACTGCGCGCCGTCAGAGAGCGCGTGGTCCGGATCGTTGTGCACTTCGATCAGCAAGCCGTCGGCGCCTGCGGCTACGGCGGCGCGGGCCATTGCCGCGACTTTGTCGCGGCGCCCCGTGCCGTGCGAAGGATCGGCCATCATGGGCAGGTGCGAAAGCTTCTTGATAACCGGGATGGCGGCAATATCAAAGGTGTTGCGCGTATAAGTTTCAAACGTGCGGATGCCGCGTTCGCAGAGGGCCACATTGAAATTGCCGCCTGCGAGCATATATTCGGCGCTCAGCAAAAGCTCTTCCATGGTGGCGGACATGCCGCGCTTGAGCAGCACGGGCTTTCTCGTTTCGCCAAGAGCGCGCAGGAGAAAATAGTTCTGCATGTTGCGCGCGCCCACCTGAAACATGTCCACATAACCGGACATCATGGGGATTTGCGAAAGATCCATCACTTCGCTGACGGTGAAGAGGCCGTGTTTCTCGGCGGCCTGCTTCATCATCTCCAAACCTTTTTCGCCGAGTCCCTGAAAGGCGTACGGCGAGGTACGCGGTTTGAAGGCGCCGCCACGCAGAATCTTCGCGCCGGACTTGGCGATGCTTTCCGCGATGGCATTGATTTGTTCCGGCGATTCGATGGAACACGGCCCCGCGGCGATGATCACGTCGGGACCGCCTATCTTCACGCCACGGCCCAAATCGATGACCGTGCCCTCCGGCCGGAATTGCCGGCTAGCCAGCTTAAAGGGCTGGGTGATGCGCATGACCTCGCGCACGCCATCGAGCAACTCAAAATCGCGGTGATCGAAATCGCGATGCACACCCACGGCGCCCAAGACCGTGTGCGATTCGCCCGTCGAGCGGTGCACATTAAAACCGCTGGCGATCAAGCGGTCGATAACCTGCTGGATTTGCGCGTCACTCGCGCCTTCTTGCATCACGATAACCATTGGTTGGCTGCTTCCCTTTCAAGTAAGCAAAGCGCTCTGCGTCGCGCGGAAAAACGATTGCGCAGAAAAATCAAAGGCCCGGTTCTAAGAACCGGGGGGACAAACTATTGCTGGCCATCCGATGCGGCGTCCTTATGCATGGCGTCACGTTCGGCGGCGCGGGCTTCATCGATAATGCGCTCAAAAAGGCGGCGAATCGCGGCGTTCGATAACGGACCGGGATTGGCGCGTTCGGCATTTTCCAGCACTTCTTTCTCGCGGTCCGGCTGATACAGGGGCAGCTTCGCCGCCTGCTTCAGCTTGCCGATTTCCAGCGCGCAACGGGAACGCGCGTTGAGCAGTTCGACCAACCTGCTGTCGATCTCATCGATGCGGCGTCGCCAGTCACTCAGGTTCATGGCGCGACCTCAGTCGATATCGCGCGTCTGGAGAGCCCATGGCGAGCTGCCTCTTTAAGCGCGCGGATGCGCGCGCCGAGCGCCGCAGCGGCGGCGAGAGTCGATTTGGCGGTTTCGATTTCGGCGACCAGCGCCGAGCCAATCACCGCGGCGTCGGCCAATCCGCCCAACATCGATACGTGTCCGGGCAGCGAAATCCCGAAGCCCACGGCCAAGGGCAGCGTGGTGGCACTGCGCGCACGGCGCAGCAGCGCGGGCAAATCCTCGGGCAGGGCGTCTTGCGCACCGGTTACCCCGGTGCGCGAAATGATGTAGAGAAAGCCAGAGGAAACCGCGGCGATTTTCGCCAGACGCTCGGCATCGGAAGTTGGGGCGGCGAGAAACACCGTATCGAGTTTGTGACGCGCCAGAATTTCGCGATACGCGACCGATTCTTCCGGCGTCAAATCCGTGACCAACACGCCATCAGCGTCTGCGGCGGAAGCCGCGGCGGCAAATTTCTCGAGTCCCATTTGCAGAATCGGATTGTAGTAGCTGAAGAGCACCAGCGGTACCTGTGAGCGTTGCCGAATGCGCCGCACCAGATCCAGCACGCCGGCCAGCGAGGCGCCAGCCTTCAGTGCGCGCTCGCTGGCGCGTTGAATCGTGGGGCCATCGGCGACCGGGTCGCTAAACGGCACACCGAGTTCGATAACGTCAGCCCCGGCTTCGCCGAGCGCGAGGACATGCTGCAGGGTGGCGTCCAGCGACGGATCGCCCGCAGTGATGTACGCGACGATGCCCAACTCGCCCGACTCGCGCAGTTCGGCGAAGCGGCGGGAGATGCGCGTCGAATTTTGCGGCGGCACAGTCATGGATGTGCGTTAAAGATTAGAGCAGACGCTTATAGGTGTCCATGTCCTTGTCGCCGCGCCCGGAGATATTCAGGATCACCAGGTCGCCCTTGGACATTTGCGGCACGCGCGCGAGCAAGCCGGCCAGCGCGTGCGCCGATTCGAGCGCGGGGATGATGCCTTCGCTGCGCGCCAGCAGACTCGCGGCGGAGAGCGCGGCATCATCGGAAACCGCGGCGTAGGACGCGCGCTTCTCGTCGGCCAACCAGGCATGCTCCGGACCAATGGCGGGGTAATCGAGGCCCGCGCTGATGGAATGCGTGGACGCGATTTGCCCGTCTTCGTTTTGCAAAACGTAAGTGTAAGTGCCCTGCAGCACCCCGGGGCGCGCGCCGGCAAAACCCTGGTGCGCGGCAAGCCGCGCCGCGTGTTCGCCGAGTTCGCTGCCGCGTCCACCGGCCTCAATGCCGACCATTTTTACCTCCGGGTCGCGCAAGAAATTATAAAAAAGCCCGATAGCGTTCGATCCGCCTCCAACGCACGCAAACAGATGCGTAGGCAGCCGTTTTTCCGCCAGCAAAATCTGTTCGCGTGCTTCCCTGCCGATCACCGATTGAAAATCGCGCACCATGGTGGGATAGGGATGCGCGCCAAGCACCGAACCGAGCAGGTAATGCGTGTTGCGCACGTTGCTGACCCAATCGCGCATGGCTTCGTTGATGGCGTCTTTCAAGGTGCGGCTGCCGGAATCGACACCCACCACTTCCGTGCCCAGCATGCGCATGCGCGCCACGTTCAGCGCTTGCCGCGCCATGTCTTCCGTGCCCATGTAAACCACGCACTGCAAGCCGAGGTGTGCGGCAATCGTCGCCGAAGCCACTCCGTGCTGTCCCGCGCCGGTTTCCGCAATAATGCGCGGTTTGCCCATTTTTACCGCCAGCAAACCCTGGCCGATGGCATTGTTGATTTTGTGTGCGCCGGTGTGCAGCAGATCCTCGCGCTTCAGATAAATGCGCGGGCCGCCAAGTTTCTCGGTGAGACGCGCGGCCAACTGCAGCGGCGTGGGACGACCCGCAAAATTCTTCAGCAAATCCGCGAACTGCTTTTGGAATGCGGGATCGCTTTTGGCGGCCTCGTAGGCGCGCTCAAGCTCCAGCAGCGGCACCATCAGGGTTTCCGGCACGTAGCGGCCGCCGTAGGGGCCGAAGCGCCCCGGGGCGGTGGCCGGAATCTGCAATATCGAACTCATGATTGCCCGCTCATTCCTTTTAATAGCCCAGACATTTCGCGTTTACCCCCGCGCCACGGTGGCAACCTGGCGCAGCGCCAAGCCTAGCGGCGCGCATGCCCGTGTTGCGCAAGGCTTCAGGCATTCTGTGCTGCTGCGGCGTCAAGCTGCGATCCGGCGCGGCGCACTTCCTGAATAAATTCCCGCAGCTTGCCGTGATCCTTGCGCCCGGGTTTGCTTTCGACTCCGCTGGCCACGTCCACCGCGTGCGGCCGCACAAATTGAATGGCCGCAGCGACATTCTCAATCGTCAAGCCGCCCGCTAAAATGATACGGTGGGCGGCCGCGGCTTTCCGCGCCAGGTCCCAGTCCGTGGTATGGCCGGTGCCGCCAAATTGGCCCGCTTGCGCGGCATCTAGGAGAAATGCCGCAGCTTCCGGATACTCCGCGAGCTTTTCGAGCGGGAAATTCGCGCCCACGCGAAAGGCTTTGACGACTTTCAGCAGGCGCGACAATTCTTTCACCACTTCCGGTGTTTCATCGCCATGCAGTTGCGCGGCGGCAAACCGCACGTCGCGATACAGCGCGGCCACGTCGCCCGCGGAGGCATTTACGAAAACGCCCACGGATTCGACGTTGCCGGGCAGGCGGATGCGAATCTTGGCGGCGTCCGCCTTGGCGATGAACCGCGGGCTGCGGGGGTAAAAATTCAAACCCAGCGAGTTCGCGCCCGCTTCGACGGCGGCTTGCGCGTCAGGATAATTGGTGATGCCGCAGATTTTAACCAGGACCATGCCATCAGTCCCGCGGCGTCGGTGGCACGCCGAGCAGGGCGCCCAGCGCCTCGCCCGGGTCCGAAGCGAGCATCAATTGTTCACCGATCAAAAAGGCGTCGAAGCCGGCGGCGCGCAATTTCAGCAAATCCTCGTGCCTGCGCAGGCCGGATTCGCTCACGCCAATGCAGGCGTCCGGTATGCGGGCGATCAAATCGAAGGACGTCTGCAGGTCCACCGCCAGCGTGTGCAGATCGCGATTGTTCACGCCGATGATGCGCGCGTCGGCGGCCAGAGCGCGATCGAGCTCCACCGCCGTGTGCACCTCGACGATCGCTTCCATCCCCAATTCGCGCCCGAGAGCCAACAATTCGCGCAGTAGTCCGTCGGGGAGCGCCGCGACGATCAGCAGAAAACTGTCCGCGTCGTTGGCGCGCGTTTCCCACACCTGCCAGGGATCAAAAATAAAGTCCTTGCGCAGCACCGGCACTCGGACAGCCTTGCGCGCTTCGCGCAGATTCTTGAGCGAGCCGCCAAAAAACTCGCCTTCGGTCAAAACGGAAAGCGCCGCGGCGCCCGCGGCGCACAAGCCGGTCGCCAGTTCGACCGGCGCAAACGGTTCACGCAACACCCCGCGCGAGGGCGACGCCGGTTTGAGTTCGGCGATAACGTTCAACTGCTCCTGCGCGCCGTTGCCAAAAAGCGCGGCGGAAAAATCGCGCAGGGGCGTAGCGGCCTTGACGCCATATTTCAGCGCGGTCTCGGGCACCACCATCTTGCGGTGCGCTACTTCCGCGCGGCGCGCTTCCAGTATGCGGTCCAGCACGGTCCCGGTTGGAATAGGTGTGCTCACAAGGGATAGTTTGTATGCTAGGTGTGTGCACCAGGCCTGTCAAATGGGCCTCAGCGCGGCTCCTGTCGGGCACAGGTGTTGCGCCCCGAGCGCTTCAGGCCAAAGATTTCCCGTCCGCGTGACTCGCGGCGGACATCGAACCATCACGCGCCGCTCTTTAGGTGGCGGCCGCGCAAACCAGCATAAGTTTTGCCCGCGAGCAAGAAAGAGTCAGGAGACCGAATGGGGTTCCGGGAAGAGTTTGAGCCGCTGCTTGAAGACATTGCGCATGAAGCCGACGCCATCGCCATGCGTTATTTTCGCACCACCGACGTGCGCGTGGACCGCAAGGGCGACGGCTCGCCGGTAACGCAAGCCGACCGTGCGGTGGAAGAAATGGCGCGCGCAAAAGTCGCGGCGTCCGCCCTGCCGCTCGACGTACTCGGCGAAGAAATGGGCGGCGCGGATGCCAAAGCCGCCAGCAGTTCGGGACGCGCGCGCTTGATCATCGATCCCATCGACGGCACCGAAGAATTTTCCCGCGGCATTCCGACCTTCGGTACCTTGCTGGGCATCGAACGCGATGGCGAAATTGTCGCCGGCGTCGCCAGCGCTCCGGGACTCGGCACGCGCTGGACGGCTTACCGCGGGCAAGGCGCATACCGCAACGGCAAACAAATGCACGTCTCCGCCAGAGCTTCCCTCGACGTAGCCATGGTTTTTTGCACCGGCACGGGCCCGAAAAAGACTCCGGTAATGCGCGCCAAGCTGCGCAGCCTGCTAGACACCGCGCGCAACGGCCGCTCTCTCGGCGGCTTCTGGCAACACATGCTGGTCGCGCAGGGCTCCATCGAAGTGGCCGTCGACCTCACCTCCATGCCCTGGGATTTGGCGCCGCTCGGGCTCATCGTGGAAGAAGCCGGCGGGCGATCGACCAACGTGCGCGGCGAACGCACCATCTACACCGGCGAATTTGTCAGCACCAATGGTATTTTGCACGATGCCGTGCTGGCCATCCTGCGTTGAGCAAGCCCGGCCCACGCCGCACCATGGAAGGCCGAGGGTTGCTGTGCGGCTCCGGCGCAATCTCGCCGGAAAAGGCCTTGCGAGTTGTAGCCGAGGAAGTCATCTCCTGCCGCAAATGCCCGCGCCTGGTGGGGTATCGCGAAAAAGTCGCGCAGGAAAAACGCCGCGCCTTCCGGGGACAAGATTACTGGGGCAAGCCCATTGCCGGTTTCGGCGATCCGCGCGCCAAACTCTTCATCCTGGGCCTGGCCCCCGCAGCCCATGGCGGCAATCGCACCGGGCGGGTCTTCACCGGCGACCGTTCCGGCGATTTTCTCTTCGCCGCACTCTATGAAGCGGGTTTCGCGAATCAGGCGACCTCCCTTCACCGCGACGACGGCTTGCAAATGATCGGCGGCTACATCGCCGCGGCTTGCCGTTGCGCCCCGCCAGACAACAAGCCTCTGCCAGAGGAAACGCTGAATTGCCGCCCCTATCTCGAGCGCGAACTGGAAATCCTGCGGCCGCCCGCCATGCTGACGCTCGGCAAGATCGCCTGGGACGCCTACCTCGATCTTCTGAAGCAGCGCGGCGCCATCGCTTCACGCGCAAAATACGCTTTCGCGCACGGCGCGGAAGCCCCCCTACCTGCCCCTTGGCCGCGTCTTTTCGGCGTGTACCACCCCAGCCAGCAAAACACGCAAACCGGCCGCGTAACCCTGGCAATGTACGCGCAGGTTTTGCGCCGCGTACGCGAATTTCTCCTTCACTAGGAGCGCTGGCCTCCCGCGCTTCACGCGCCCCCCGAGGGCTGCCTGCCCGCAACTGCCAGCAATACCCGACGATGCGCCGCCGCCTTTCTCCGACACTCCCCGTCAGTTCTAGGAGTCACCTCAATTCCCCGGGAGTTAACTCCCCTCTGCTCAATGGCCTGCAACATTTGGCCGGGCCCCGGGTTGGAGTGCGATGTGCACTATAAGACGGCGCACCGCCCTCCTGAGAGGAAATCATGTCGAATTTTTTTCGCAACCTGACCCTAGCGCTTTGCGCCGCGAACCTCGTCGGCATTGCCGCAACGCGTTCAGAGGCGCAATCCGCGCCCCAGTATCCGTCCGAGCGAGCTTCCCGCGCAGACGGACCTGCCGCGCCCGCCACGGCGCAGCCTGAAGAGGGGGACGGATCCGCTTCGCCAAATGGCACTGCCCTTCCGGCGGGCAGCGGCCGCTTGGTGCGCGCAGCCGACGGTCACCGCCGCACCGGGGCGCCCCCTGAGGACTACGCCGTGGCCCCCGGCGCAAAATTTCTGGTGCGCCTCGAGGACGATCTTTCCACCAAGGGCATGGAAGAGAACCACCGCTTCCGCATGACCACGCTGGAACCGCTCGAAGCCGGCGACGGCATCTACCTCCCCGCGGGCGCGGAGATCGAAGGGCACGTCACGCGCGCCGAATCCGCCGGCATGGCCGGACGCGCCAAACTGTGGCTCACCTTCGACTACATTCATACCCGCTTTGGCAAATTGCCCATCGTCGCGGAAGTGTCCAGCATTCCCGGTGACCACAGCGTCAAATCCGACGTCACCAAGGAAGGCCTGATCGAAGGGCGCAGCAGCACGCAAAAAGACGCCGAAGAAGCCGCCGCAGCCGCCGCGGCCCTGGCCGCGGTAAAAGGCATAAAAGATAAAGACAAAAAAGAAGCCGCAGAAGCCGCCGCCATGGCCGCCTTCGCCGCTTACCTCGCCGAATCCGGCCGCGGCCACGAAATCACCTTCCAGCACGGCGTAAAGTTTGAGCTGGAACTCGAGCGCGCCCTGTACCTGCTAAAGGATTAACCGCCCGGGTCAAGGGTCCTCTGACGGCCGGGGTCCTGCAGCACAGGAAGCATGCGCATCGCCATGTCGTCCTGCCACACGGAACCATCCGATGAAACGAGTGGCACGCCTTCCCCGTTCCGGGACCCGCAGCAGCCAAGTCAACCGGTAAACCGCGACGCGCAACCGGCGGAATCAAGAAAAACCGCCTTTGAGAAGTTTCCTTTATGCGGGTGCCGGGATTTGGACCTTCGCTCGCGACAGGCATTGGCCCATTTCCGCTGCGGCGTAAGGCTCCGGTGAGATACGAGGGGAGATCTCGCCGGCTTGAAAAAGACCGTCTAGGGTGACTTTAGGAGTTCGATGGTTCGCTGGTCGAATTCTCCGGAAAAATATTTCTCTAGTACATCGCTGAAAATCCGGTTCCCGCCCGCGACGCTGGCAAATAGGGTCATGGAGGAATGAAACTTCAGATCGTCGGGATATCCAAAGATTTCGCGGATGGAGCGCTGCGGGACGTCGCCGACCAGTTGCGTACACTGCCGCAACCGCGTCCCGAGAATCTGGTGCGCGAGATAGGCCTCCGCCTGCCGGCGCGAAGCGATCGCAAACGCGGCCGCCATGCTGCTGTGTCCGAGTCCTGCAAGCTGCGGAAAAATAAACCACATCCAGTGGCTGCGCTTCCTGCCGGCGCGCAACTCCGCCAAGACGCGCTCGAAGATCGGATTCTGCGCCTCAAGAAATCTCTCTAGATCGTCAGCATCGTCCATGCGCGCTCGCCTGTGGTTCTAAGAATACCGCGTTGCCTAAGACCTGGGTGCGTACCCGGCCAGAGCGTGATGCTTCCGCAAACTTGGCAAGCAGAATTGGGCTTGTTACAGTCAATTTGTCGAGAAAGGCTGGGTTGATGGCGGACGAAGGACGGGCACTGGTGCGGGGGCTTGAAGGGCGGGCACTGGAATCGCAGGAACGGCGCGACCGGGTGCTGATCGTTGAGGACGAGGATAATGCCCGGCGCGGGTATGAGCAGTTGCTGCAGCGCTGGGGCTGCGACACGCTCGGCGTGGCGACCGCCGAGGACGCGCTGGCGAAATTTGCCAGTTATCAGCCCGACAGCATTATTGCCGACGTGGAATTGCCGGGGATGAACGGGCTCGACTTACTAAAACAGCTCGGCGATGAGCTGCTGGATGTGCCGGCCATTATCATCACCGGAAAAGGCAGCGAAGAGCGCGCGGTGGCGGCCATCGAGGCCGGGGCCTTCTGGTATATCGAAAAACCGCTGAAAGGCCCCGTTTTGCGCGCGCTGCTTGACCGCGCGCTCAGCAAGGCGCGCGACGCGCGCAAGCTGCAGGTGCTGCAGCGCCAGTTGCGCGAAGCGGGGCGCATCGGCGAGATGGTGGGGGCCTCCAAGCCCATGCAGGACGTGATGCGCGTGGTAGAGATGGCGGCGCCGAGTTCCGCGTCGGTATTGATCACCGGCGAGACGGGTTCGGGCAAGGAAATTGTGGCGCGGACGGTGCACAAGCTTTCGCCGCGCGCCAACGCGCCGTTTGTGGCCATCAACTGTTCGGCGATTCCGGAATCACTGATGGAGAGCGAGATTTTCGGGCACGAGCGCGGAGCGTTCACCGGAGCGGCGGAGCGCCGCATTGGATGCTTTGAACTGGCCGATGGTGGAACCTTGCTGCTGGACGAAATTGGTGAAATGCCTGCGCCGACGCAAGCCAAACTCTTGCGCGTGCTCGAAGACCGCAAGGTGCGCCGCCTGGGCAGCAAGAGCGAAACGCCCGTAGATGTTCGGGTGCTGGCGGCCACCAACAAGGATCCGGAAAAAGCCGTGGCCAGCGGGCATCTGCGGCAGGATCTGTATTTCCGACTAAATGTCTTCCACATCCATTTGCCGCCGTTGCGCGAACATAAAGATGATATTCCCTTGCTCGTCGAGCACATGCTGCGGGACATCAATACCAAACATGGCAAGCACGTGCGCGGTGTGGGCGCCGAAGTGATGGATATTTTCATGAGCCACACCTGGCCGGGAAATATTCGCGAGCTGCGCAACGTGCTGGAGCGCGCGGCCATCATGTGCGAGAAGGATTTGATTTCGCGCTCGACGCTGCCGGAGGAATTTGGGCGAAACGCCGCGAAAGGGCCGACCGACCTTGCGGCCATCAAATTCCCGGTGGGCACGACCGTGGACGCCATGGAGCGCGAGTTGATTCTGCAAACCTTGAACGCCACGGGAAACAACAAGACCCGCGCGGCCGACCTGCTGGGCATCAGCCTGAAGACTTTGCACAACAAACTGAAGGAATACGGCACCGAACGCGCCGAGGCGGAGTAATGCAGCTGCGGTTGCGCACCAAGTTGACGCTGGTGATGACCTCGCTGGTGTTCCTGGTGGTCGCAGTGCTGTCGGTGGTTTTCCTCGGGCAGCTCCTGCAGCAAGTCCTGCAAGAAACCGACAAGAACGCCAAGGATCTCGCGCACTACGTTTTCTTGGGAGTGCAGAACGCTTTGACGGATGCCGCCAATCAGGGCATCCGGCCCTCGTCGAATTCCCCGGACGACGTTCATGACTACGTTCGCCACGCGCTGGAGATCAACGAAGGTTTGCAGGCGCAGCTGGCGGCGGCCATTTCTTCGCCGCTCATCTATGAAGTGTCCATCACCGATTCCGACGGGCTGGTGCTGATTTCCAGCGACAAGAGTCTGCCCGGGCAGATGCTGCTGCACCGGACGCCCATGACGCAGCTGGTACAGCGCGGCCTGCTGCATCAGATCAAGGTGCTGCGCGGAGCCTCGCGTCTCTACGAGCACGATTACCGCTTCAATCTGGGCGAGAAGCCCTTCGGTGAGGTGCGCATCGTGCTGTCTTCGGGCTTCATTCTCGAAGAGATCAAGGATGGATTGTTTCGCGCGGCCACCATCGTGCTGGTGGCCCTGGTGATTTCCACGCTGCTGGCGGCGGTGGTTTCCCGCGCGGCGCTGGCGCCCATCGCGAATATTTCCGCGCAGCTCGATCGTATTTCCGCCGGGCAATACGACGCTCCCGGGCCGGACGATGCGCGCTTTGGCGGCAGCGGCGACGAACTGGGCCAGGTGAGCCGCAAGATTTCCCAGGTCGGACAGCAGCTGCGCGGGGTGCACGAGATTTTCAGCACTATGCGGGAAAACATGAACTCGGTCATGTCCGGCCTCGAAGATGGCCTGCTGCTTTTCACACGCGAGGCGCGCGCGGTGATGATCAGTCCGGCGGCGGAAAAGTTTCTCGGCGCGCAGTCCGGGCAACTGCTGGGACGCCGCGTGACGGAAATTTTTCCGGTCGGCCATCCGCTGCGCGACGCGCTGCACCTTGAGGGTGATGAGCTGAGCGAGGTGGCCTCTGAGACCGAACTGCAGACCCCGGACGGGCCGAAACGCGTGGGGGTGAGCGTGCAAGCCATTCAGGAAGACGGCGAGCGCATGGGCGCACTGGTAACCCTGCGCGACCTCGATTCGCTCGAAAGCATCAACACCCAGCTGCAGGTCAGCGAACGGCTGGCGGCCCTCGGTCGCATCACCGCGGGCGTGGCGCATGAAGTCAAAAACCCGCTAAATTCCATGCGCCTGTGGCTGGAAAATCTGAAAGAGTCGATTCCCCTCGAGCCGGACAGCAACGCGGCGCAAGCCGTGCAGGTGCTCGACAAAGAGATCGACCGGCTGGATGCCGTGGTAAAGCGCTTTCTGGATTTCACGCGCCCGATGGAAATCCGGCTGGAAGCCACGCACCTCCCCGATTTACTGAAAGAAGTTCTGGAGATTGCGCAGCCGCAATTTCAAAAGTCCAACGTGCAAGTGGCGCAACTCCTGCCCATCGATGTGCCGGAAGTTTACGTGGACCGCGCGCTGCTGCAACAGGCGGTGCTGAATCTGGTGCTTAATGCCGTCGACGCCATGCCCGAGGGCGGCCAGTTGCGCGTGGTGCTCAGCCGGCGCGGAGATATGGCCGAGATCGCCGTGGGCGATACGGGCAGGGGAATTTCTCCGGAGAACCGGCAGAAAATTTTCCAACTGTTCTTTACCACGCGGCCGGGCGGCAGCGGAATTGGCTTGGCCAGTACCTTTAGAATCATACAACTGCACAACGGTTCGATAGACTTCACCTCGGAGGTGGGCCGCGGCACGACCTTCCGGATCGAACTGCCGCTGGCGGCTTAGCGCATGACCGACCACCCAGTCCGGTCGAGACGCCTCAGAGAGTACGGTGTCGCCTCCCGGCCCTTTTCTTACGCGGCGCTGGCCAGCACGCTGCTGGTTGCCATGGCTGTCAGCGGCTGCGCGGAACGCAAGCGGCCGACGCTGCTATGGCAGACGGCATCCGTAGTGCGGCCGCGCGTCCCCGCTCCGGCCAAGGGCCAAGGGATCGCCGAGGAAGAGGTACCCGAGCTGCGCATCGCGACGCCGGGGGCACTGCTCAGTTTCCCCCCGGGCACGAATTTCCGGCCGGCGCGCCCGCGCGTCGCGAGTCCGCAGCCGGCCGCGGTTGAAGCGAGCAAGCCGCAGACGCCGTTCGTGGCGCCGCAATTGAGCGCGGAGGAATCCTCGACGGCGCAGCAGGAAACAGCCGCAAGCCTTGCCGCTGCCGAAAAGGGACTCGCTGCGACGCAGGGCAAAAATCTGAACGCCGCACAATCCGACATGGTGTCAAAGATCACCGGATTTATGGGTGACGCTCGCGGCGCCGGTGCTACCGGCGATTGGACCAGCGCGCGGACCCTGGCGCGGAAGGCGCAGCTGCTGGCCGAGGAGCTGGCGCAGTCTCTGCAGTGAGTGGGTCCTGGAGCTTCGGAAGGGCACGACGGGCTGCAGGCAGCGCGTCGGCACGAGTTCGTCCTCGGACGGCGGGCGAGTTGAGCCGGTCGGGGAACGCCGCACCTCGCCAGGGTCACCCGTGTTTTTCTCTAAGGGTGCATTCTCATGGAATCAGGCTCCTGCGGCGCGTACCTGCGCACTCTAAGCGCGACCTGGGGAAAAGGCGCAAATGAAGCGATTTGATGTGGCCATTGCGGGGGGCGGGCTGATCGGCGGGGCCTTGGCGCTGGAATTGGCACGGGCGGGGCTCAAGGTAGGGTTGTTCGAGGCGCAGGAATTGGGGCGGGAGGCGTCCTGGGCGGGGGCGGGAATATTGTCGCCCGCGCCGGAGAATACTTCCATGCTACCGATGGTGGCGCTGGGGCAGGCGAGCATGGCGCTTTACCCCGCGTTTGTGCGCGAGGTCGAAGAGCTCTCCGGACAAAGCGTTGGATTCCGCCCGAAGGGGACCCTTGAAACGTTTTCCTCGCGGCATGCCGTCGAGGAATTGAGCACGATCGTGGCCCTGCATCATGGATTGGGTTTGCGGGCGGAGCCGCTCTCCGGGGAGGACGCGCGGAAGCTGGAGCCGGCAATCCGAGAAGACGTGGAAGCCGCGGTGCTGCGACCCGAGGAAGGCTCGGTGGACAACCGGGCGCTGACGCCGGCGGTGATGGCCGCGGCGCGGCGAAGCGGGGTGGAAATTTTTGCGGACGCGGCGGTCAAAGCGCTTCGCCGCGAAGGCTCACGGTGCGTCGGGCTATCCCTAAAAAAAGAAGCAGTCGATGCGAAGTTTACGGTAATCGCGGCGGGCTGTTTTTCTACTGAGATCCAAGGAGCGGCGCCTTACGCACCGGTGCGGCCCGCCAAAGGCCAGATGGTCGCGCTGCGGGCCGCGGGGGTTTCTCTAGAGCGCGTGGTGTGGTCAGAAAATGTTTATCTGGTGCCGCGCAATGACGGCAGGATTTTGGCGGGAGCTACGGTCGAATACGTGGGATTTGAGAGGACGCCGACCGCTGGAGGACTGGCCAAGCTGCTGGCGGCGGCGATTGAGGTGGTTCCAGGACTGGCGGGCGCGAAGATCGAGGAACATTGGGCGGGCTTGCGGCCGGACACACCCGATCATTTGCCGATTCTCGGGCCCACGGATCTTGAGGGATTGTTGATGGCCACCGGGCATTTTCGGAGCGGGATCTTGCTGGCGCCGATTACCGCGGTCGCAATGCGCGAGTGGATCACTTTAGAGCGGGTGTCTGTCGATTGGGGGCGCTTTAGTCCCATGCGTTTTGCGGGGGCGGGTCGGGCGGCGAAGAACTGATCGTGGCGAGGTGTTGAAGCGGTCAGGAAGTCGCGGCGCGCGGGAAACTCGCCGAGGCGCGAAGGCGAAATACGGTTTACGGCGCCGGGCCGTTCCCCCAGCGTCCTCCCGCTTGCGGCCTCTAAAAGCGGCCGCTGGCCGCCGCAGGCGAAAACTATTGCGGGCGGTAGGGTTGGGGGGTTACGGGGAGTTCGCGCCCCAGTTCGCGGTAGCTGATCTGGCCAGCGTCCAGTTGCAGATCGTGTTCGAGCACTACATCGAGAGTCGAGCCTCGGGGGAGTTCGGCTTCCGGGCCGCGCGTAAGAAGAGTCGCGGCTAGACCGCCGACCGCTCCGATGCCCGCTCCGATGCCCGCTCCTCTGGCGCCATCGGCGATGGCGCCGATTCCCGCTCCGGCCACTGTGGTTGTGGCGATCGTTTCCGCGTCCTTGCCTTTGCCGCTCGGTCCGGTGACCTGGCCTTCCGAGTCCATGGTTTCTTTGCCGCCGCTATCGGCGCTGCGCGGCGCGGCGTTCATGTTGACGGTATAGCCATTGGGCAAAATCAGGGTGTCGAGGCGGATGCGAAATTCGCCGCGGCCTTTGATCCGTCCGGGGCGCTTGGCATCGACCAATTCGCCGCGCAGGTAGGAACCGATGGGGATGACGATTTGATTGTTTTGCGTGAT
This sequence comes from Candidatus Acidiferrum sp., assembly GCA_049516615.1. GTDB lineage: Bacteria > Acidobacteriota > Terriglobia > Acidiferrales > UBA7541 > Acidiferrum. Next base: position 53,460 of record JBEKSZ010000005.1, read on the forward strand.
GGGAAACGAGGTGCGGAGGTAGACCGAATCGCCCGGTTTGGCGCTGCGTGTGGAGATGCCGTTTTCAAGAACGACGGCGACGCGCGTGCCGCTCGGCAGCACCAGGAATTTGGGGCCGGTGGTGCCTTGCGCCACGTACGTGGGCTTGGACGCCGGTTGCTCGGGCGGCGGAGGGGCGGTTTGCGGTCCGGGCTGCTCCTGCGCCAAGCCGCCGCATACCGTCACTGAGGCATACAGGGGAAGACAGAGAAGCGCTTTGCGAATGATGAGGTGGTTCATGAGCGGCCTCCGCGATACCCGGTCCGATGCCGGGCGGGGGAGAAACGGATGTCCGAGTATAGCGCGACTCCCTTCCCGCCTGAACTCCCCGGTGCGCGCCTTGGGCCTCGGCCGGAGGTGGCGGGCATACTCTGTCATATGACAGGCGCGGGCGAGACGGTGCAGAATGTTTGAAGAAGGCGATTTTGGATGTGTGCCGCGTAGAGCGAAGCGGCAAGAACGTGGAGGAAGCAGTGGCCAAGCTGGCGTTGATTTATGGGATGCGGTTGTTGCCGGAGGAGGACCTCGGGCAGGTGGGGGATGCCACGGTGACCCTCAAAAATGGCAAGACGGCGCGCGTCGCGATGCATTTGATTGAAGGGAGCAAGGAAGAGATTGAGAAGACGTTTCACCAGTCGATTGAGGCGTTCTTCGACATGTATCCAGAAATTTGAGTTGGCGCGGAAAATGGTCGGGTCGCGAGACCGGGCGGCGGCCCCGGCGCGAATTCGGCCGGAAAAGCGGCAGCTCCGGCTACCGCGCTGCAAAAATCAGCGGTTGCCGAAATTTTCAGGGTCGGCGTTGGGGTCGCCTAGATTGTCGTTGATGAGCACCGTGGATTGGCCGGTTAGTTCGACGCGCTTGCGGCATTTGTGGCAGGCCACCAGATCTTCGAGCCGCACCATGTACGAAGTAGCCTTGGCGAACTTGCGGCGGTCTTCTTCACCGGCGCCGCGCGGGAGCTCGCGTTTTTTGCGGCAAACCTTCCAGCGCACGTGGGGTTCGAATTCACCCCGGCAACTGGGACAAAGGACTTTGATCTTCCGGGTTTCTTCTTTTTCGGTATAGAAGGAGCGCTCATCCATAATTTATGGCGCGGGGGAACGCACCGCTTCATCGATTGTAACAAATTCGAGGCCGAGGTCACGCCAGCGGGGCATCCAGTACTCGAGGGCCGCGAGGGTGGAGTGGCGGTCGCCGTTGAGCTCCCTGTGGTTGCCGTCGTGGAGGCAGAGGATGTCGCCGCGAGCTCGCACCCTGGCCGGTTGCGCGGCGCTCTCCTGCGCGCGCTTGGCAATGGGCGCCATGCGGGGAATGAGCCATTCCGGGGATGGCGCTTTCCAGTCCCAGGTGATCAGCGTCCACATGACCGCCTGCATGCCCAGGCGATGGGCGGCGGGAATGACCCAGGGATTGCGCAGGCCGTAGGGCGGACGGAACCATTTTGGAGGCGAACCCGCCGCTGCGGCGATGGCGTCCGTGCAGCGCTCGAGTTGGTCGCGAATCCCGCTCGGGCTGCATTTAAAAAGATTGGGATGGGTGTAGGTGTGATTGGCGAGGGTATGGCCGCGGGCGGCGGTCTCGCGAGCGAGGCCGGGGCACTGGCGGACGAAATCGCCGATCAGGAAAAAAGTGGCATGGCCGTTGTGGCCATCGAACAGGTCGAGGAGCTTCGGCGTGATCGCCGGGTTGGGGCCGTCGTCAAAGGTGATGGCGAGTTTGCGCGGAGCGCTGGTTCGGCGCACGGTGCGCCCGAACATCTGCGAACCGGGATAGGCGGCGCCGTATCCGACGATGCCGCCGGCGAGAGAAATCGCGGCGGGGGCGGCAACGAGCAGAGAGTCCACCACCGCATTCTCGCACGGTGTCTCTGCCGCGCATGCGGTGAATTTTACGAGCCGGCGGTGAGCTGGCGGCGGTTTTTCAGTTCCGCGAGGAGGCGCTCGACTTCGCTGTCGCGCTCGAGGCGGACGAGACGCTCGCCCATGTCGTCGCTAACCATTTCTACTTCGGCGCTGGCCACAGCTTCGCTGAAATTGACGCGGTCTTTAAGGCGGTCGAAAGTCGCGCTCTTGGCCTGCGTGCCGAGTTCGGACTGCGCGCGGGCGGCCTTGTTCATGGCCACGCTGCGGCGATGGCGGGCCAAGAGGAGTTCGCGCTTGGACTTGGCTTCGTCGAGTTTTTGTTCGAGCTTTAGCAAGGCGCTCTTTAACGTTTCGACTTGAGCGCATTGATCGTTTACCTGCTCCTGGAAGCTTTGCGACAAGCGCTGCACGGTTTGCATGCGTTCGATCGCCGCGCGGGCGAGGTCGTCTTCATTTTTGTCCACGGCCAGTTCCGCCTTTCGCATCCAGTCTTTCGCGGTGTCCTGATGCTCGCGAAATTTTTTCTCCAGCATGTGCTGGTCGGCAATGGACACGGCTACCTGGGTTTTTACCTGCAGGTATTGGTTTTCCATGTCCACGATCACCTGCTTGATCATTTTTTCCGGATCCTCCGCGCGATCGATCATGTCGTTCAGGTTCGCGCGGATTAGCGTGCTGACTCTTTCTAGTAGGCCCATGTGATGCTCCTTTCGTGCTGCAAACTCTAAAATCCTGAGACCGCCAGGCTGCCTGATCCTGCGGCCAAGTCTCGCGCGGCCGGGGGAAGCCCGGCGTCGAACCTCGGCTACGCCACGATGTGTTGCAGCACAGCAACGGCGCAGGCCCAGTAGTGATGGCCCAAAATTCCGCCGGCGATAGATAGAAAGACGCCCAGCAGCAACAGCAACTTTTCCTTGACGTTCATCACCCTCTCCCTCCCGAGCGTGTCGCGGAATGACTAAAGCGTCCCGGCAGGTTTGCGGCCCCTGCCGGGAGCAACGTGGTTTTAGGAATTGATTCCCGTACTGGTTGGGGGCAATGGCTTGGGAGCCTTGTCGCCGATGGCCCGCACTTTGCCGAGCAGCTCCGACATTTTCATGCCGGAAAGCGCTTCAAAGAGCGCGGGAACCTGCGCGGCAATTTCCGTGATGTCTCCGGTCAGCTTGTGCGCCCCGGCGGAATGGCCGTTGCCGGTTGAGACGATAGTGACTTTGTCGATTTTGCTGAGCGGCTCAGAAAGCGCGCGCACGATGTCGGGCATACCGGTGAAGAGTCTGTCGACGATGGCGGCCTGGTTGTACTCCTGGAAGGCTTCGGCCTTGATGTTCATGGCTTTGGCTTCGGCTTCGCCCTTCTTGAAGATGATTTCTGCTTCGGCCTCGCCTTGCGCGCGAATCGCGGAGGCCCGGCCTTCGGCTTCGCTGATGAGGCGCTGCCGTTCGGCGTTGGCGATGGTCTCGATGCGCTTGCGCTCGACCTCGGCTTGCTTGAGCACGGTGGCGATAAGTTCGCGCTCGCGGCGCGCGATTTCCGCGTCTTGCACTTTGACCTGGGCTTCGCGCTCCACTTGTTGGACCTTCACGGCTTCTGCAACCACCTGCTGTTGCATGACGTTGGTCTCGATTTCGTAGGCTTTGTCCGCAGTGGCCTGGGCTTTCTTGGTCATTTCGAGGTAACTGGCTTTTTTGATGTCCAGATCGCGCTCGGCCTCGGCTTGCTTGGCGAGTGAAGCGGTTTCCGCGAAGACGCGCTCCTGGTCGGCTTGCGCTTTGGCGACCGCGGAGGCGCGCTGCGATTCGGCGCGCTTGATGGCGATGTCGCGTTCCGCTTCGGCAGCGGCCACTTCCGCTACGAGCTTGATACGGGCTATGTCCGGGCGCCCCATGTTGGTGATGTATTCGTTCTTGTCGCGAACTTCTTTGATGGTGAAGCTCACAACGTCGAGCCCCATCTTGTTCATGTCCGAAGCGCAGGTGGAGCGCATGCGTTCGCCGACCATTTCCGGCTCTTTCACCAGTTGCTCGACGGTAAGCTGACCGATGATGCCGCGGAGATGGCCTTCCATCACCAGGCGGATCAATCCTTCGCGCTGTTCCGGTCGTTTGGTTAGAAATTGTTCCGCTGCGGTTTTGATGGATATGGGATCGGATTTCACTTTGAGTTGCGCCACGGCCTCCACAGTTACCGCGACGCCCTGATTGGTGTACAAGCTCTGCTGCGGAGCCACGTCAAAGGACATCAACTCCAGCGACAGCTCTTTGCACATCTCGACCATCGGGAAAATGATGGTGCCGCCGCCTTTGACGATGCGCGTTCCGCGCATGCCGTAAATGATCAGTGCTTCGTGCGGTCCGGCTTTGCGAAACATTTTGGCCACCGTGGCCATGAGCACCAGCACCGCCAGCACCACTAGACCCGCGATAACCCAGACATCTGGTAGCCCGAACATAAATTCCTCCTCTTTTCGCCGTGCGGACTGTTTGCGTCATTCGTCAGTCCGCGAAACTTTTTCCTGCACGCGCCGAGCGACCCCATTTGGCGCGCCGGGCGCTTGCCTTGCGCCGCTAGCTGGTGAACTCCTCCCAGGGCCGCACGTAGGCAATGCCGTGCTCATAGCGCTCGATCACCACCTCGACGCCCTTTACGATGGCCACGCCTGTGTCGCAGCGCGCGCTGACACTGCGGCGGGCCCCGTCTTGCTCAAAGATCACCTCACCGGTCCCCTTCGCACGAATGGGCATGCTGATCGTTCCCACCACCCCTTCGAGGCGATAATCCCAGTCGTTCATTTCCCCCTGGCTGTCGCGCAGAAGGCGGGACATGAAGCGGAAGACGATATGCCCGGCAAACAATCCGGACAGCGTGGCTAGGGCCAGACAGGCCATGGCCATCAGGTGCGAATGCGTCGCGAGGATGTAGCCGACGCCGCCGAACCAGGCGAGAAAGGCCATGGCGGTAGTGGCATTGAACCAGGAAAGGTGCCCGCCGCTGCGCGCTCCGCCCCTAGCAGCGCTCGCGCTGCCGTGGCTGGGCGCAGCGTGTCCGCCGGCGTGCGCACCAGCAGCATGCCCGGCGCCGATGTGGCCGCCGCCCGGGTGGGCGCCATGAAACGGCAGGTGCATCTTGAACGGCAGGTGGATGTGCACGGCTCCCGCCAGGAACGAGAGGACGCTTAGCGTGAAGCCGACCAGAAAGCACAAAAGATAGAAGTCAGACCACGTCATAAGAAACTCCGAACCACCACGTCCGGCCCAATCGTGCAACGCCCGGGCCAGCTCGCCCGCAGCAAGTTGCGGGCGAGCAAAACCTGGCCAAGCTCAATTCTGCAAATAGCCCCGCACCGTCAAGGGATTCGCGTTCTGCGGATCGCAGCGCGAGGAAGGCGGCGCCGCGCTGCTGGTTTGCGACGCGGGACGCAAAACTTCGCTCAGACGATCCGCCAGTCCCGGGGCCCGTAAGATCTCGGCGAGCAGCAACAGCGCTTGCCGGGAGTCTTCGTGCTCGGCGACCGCGAGCAGCGCGCGTTGCAATTCCGGATCCGCGGTAAATTGCGAGGCTCCGGCGTACAACCAGGAATCCACCTTGGCATCCACAACGCGCAGTTCCGATTGCAGCTCGCGCGCATACCCCGGCGGGTCGTCCACCAGGAATCCGGGATAGACGCGGAAAAATCGAGCCAGCAACTGCTGCGTGGTGTTCGTCAGGTGCGGCCGCGCGCCGCTCTCGATCTGCGAGAGGTACGCCTGGCTCAGGTTCTTGCCCACTTCGCGCTTCATGGCCTTCACCATTTCAAGTTGCGTCATGGCCCGCCCGAGGCCGCGCAGGGAACCTTCGACCGCGCGCAGGGAACGCAATTTATCGCCGAGGGTCATCGCTTGTCTCTCTTTGCCGGGAATCGCATCGCCCACCACCTCAATAACGTATTGCAATAATGATATTACAAATCGCTATTTTGTCAAGAAATATAACTCAATTATTTACAATGGCTTATGTGGATTTATTGCTGGCGACGCTCCCGGGCAGGAGTTACTCTGGTTTCTTGAGGAGCTGCACGTCGATTCCCAATTGCTGGCATTTCTTGTACAGATGACTGCGCTCGAGTCCGAGAGCGCGCGCCACATTGGTCATATGAAAATTGTGACCACGAATTTCGGCAATCAAAACTTCCTTTTCGAAGGCTTCGGACCGCTCGGCCAGCGTTCCCGCGCCTTTGCCGCCGCCGTTTGCTGAAGCCTGGGGCGACACGCCGGCCATGGGATCGTCAAACAATGGCAAAACCAGCCGCACGTCTTCGCCACTGACGGCGTCCGCCGCTGCAAGGAGCACCAGACGCTCCACCACGTTACGCAATTCGCGCAGGTTGCCCGGCCAGGAGTAGCGGCGCAATTCCGCGATGGCCTCCGGGGCGAAAATCTTTTCCTTCCAGCCATTCTGCGCGGCTACCTGACGCGCGAAATGTGCCACCAGCGCCGGGAAGTCTTCGCCGCGCTCGCGCAAGCGCGGCAAAAGCAGGGGAAAGACGTAGATGCGGTGGAACAGGTCGCGCCGAAAGGCGTTTTGCTTGACCAGTTCCTCGAGATCGCGGTGCGTGGCCACCACCACGCGGACATTCACACGGATGGTTTTGTCCCCGCCCACGCGCTCGACTTCGCCCTCTTCAAGCACGCGCAGCAATTTGGCCTGCATGGCTACGGGCATGTCACCGATCTCGTCGAGGAACAGCGTGCCGCCTTCGGCTTGCTCGAATTTGCCGACATGTTTCGCAGCCGCTCCGGTGAACGCGCCTTTTTCATGGCCAAACAATTCCGATTCAATCAGCTCGGCGGGCACCGCCGCGCAGTTCAGGGTTACAAAGGCATTTTCGCGACGCGGCGATCGCTCATGAATCGCCCGCGCGACCAGTTCTTTCCCGGTCCCGGTCTCGCCGAGGATGCACACGCGCGTCTCGCTCGCGGCCACGCGCGCGATTTGTGCCAGGAGTTTCGTCATGGCCGGGCCGCTGCCCACCAGTTCGTGCTTGCCCAGTTTGCTGCGCAGCTCGCGATTTTCCTCTTCAAGGCGCGTCAGGCGCAGGGCGTTGTCCACGGTCACCAGGAGCTTGTCGGTCGAGAGCGGTTTTTCTAGAAAATCCAGGGCCCCCAGTTTTGTGGCGCGCACAGCCATTTCCACGTTGGCCTGCCCGGAAATCAGAATGATCGGGGTGCTGATTCCGGCCTTTCTCAAATCTTCGAGAAACTCTATGCCGCTTTTTCCGGGCATGACGACGTCGGAGAAAATGAGATCGAAGGTCTCAGCGCGCAAGAGTTCAAGAGCCCGTCCCGCGTTGTCGCACACGGTGGCCTCGTGCCCCGCCATTCGAAAGGCTCGCGACAGCGACGCCAAGGTGTTGGGGTCGTCGTCGACCAGCAGCAGATGCGCTTTACGCGGCAAATTTGTCCCCTCCGCAACTCCATTCGTCGCCGCTCAAGTACCCCGGCTCGCCATTACGGAGCACCAGCCCGGCCGCCAGGCACAGGGCGCTCCATAGAGCGGCGGCCCGCTTCAGGCGACCTCGATGGGCGGCTTCGCGGCGGCGGGCGAAGCATGCGCCGGCGCTACTTCCTCGGCCGGCAGCGTACGCGCGCCCTCTTGGCGCTGCGGCAACTCGATCAGAAATGTCGCGCCGCGCCCCTCATCGCTGACCACCGAGATGGTGC
>JBEKSZ010000006.1:0-60643 GCA_049516615.1 Candidatus Acidiferrum sp.
CTCGTGGTTTTCGTTCTTCCGTCGTTGCCGCTCGCGGTTTCCGGGCCATCGGGAAACATCGTTGCGATTTCAGACAATGCCGCGCGGCTGACGTTCCGGCGCGTGTTTAAGCTCAGCACCCCGGAGCTGATTGAGATCGTGGTTCGCGAAGATTCGGATGCGGCCACCTACGAAATCCGCCAGCTGGATGACGAACCGGGGTCTTCTCCTTTCACCATTGGGCCAGCTCTGCGAACGCGGATGTTTTCCTTAGCGGAGCAGCTCAATCATTTCGAGGGGCAGGACCTCGATGTGCACCGCAGGATTGCCAGCCTCGGCGAGAAGACCTTCCGCTGGCAGCAGGGCGCAGTGGTCCACGAGACGAAATTCAACTACACCCTGAATCCCGCCGCGGCGCAACTGCTGCAGATTTTCGAGGGTCTCGCGAGGCAGCAGGAGCACTTCGAAATTCTCTCGCGGCGTATGAAATACGACCGTTTGGGCATAAACGACGCCTTGATGGAATGCGACTCGGACTATAGCCGCGGCCTGCTGCCCGAACCGCAATCGCTGGTGCCCTTGCTCGATCAGATTGGCGCCGATTCACATATCGTCGATATCGCGCGGCAGCGTGCGAGAAACCTCGCCGACCGCATCCGCCATCCGAAGTCCTGAAACCCGGCCGGCTTCAGCCGCGGTTAGAAAACATTACCTCTTGTTTCCGCCCCGCCTTCTCCCATAAACTCGCCCCAGGCCACGCTTCGCGGTAAGGAAAGACTCCCCAAATCAACAGCTGAGACATGCCAATCGTCGGGAGGTTGCGATGAAGAAAGTCGTTATAGGGCTTGTGCTTGGAGCGGTTCTCGGGGCGCTCGATGGAGCGACCTCCTGGTTGACGCCGGAAGTTCGCGCCATGCTGCTGCAGATCATTATGGGTTCGATGATGAAGGACGCGCTGGTCGGAATGCTGGTCGGAGTTTTCGCATGGAGGGTTCGCTCCGTGGGCCTCGGAGTCACGCTTGGAGCGGTGCTTGGCTTCGCGCTGGCGTTTGTTGTGGCCTACTTGCAAAACGCGCATTATGCGGAAATTCTGATTCCGGGAACGCTGGTTGGTGTGCTGCTGGGATTTGTAACGCAGAAATCCGGCATGGCGGCGGCGATTACGCAAGAGGCGCACTGACCCGGCGCGGTTCGCGCCTTACCGCGCCACGGATGCCGCGGTCTGGGGAGCTGCGGCTAAATCGCGCAACGCTTCGGCGTACGGCGCGCGAGCCACGCCGCGCTCGGTGATGATGCCGGCGATGTAGCGCGCAGGTGTTACGTCGAAGGCCGGGTGCGCGGCTGGCACGTCGGGCGCGATGCGTAGACCTTGAATGTGCGTCACTTCTTCCGCGGAGCGCTCTTCGATAGGAATGTGCTCGCCACCCGGAATGGCCAAATCGAACGTGGAAACCGGCGCGGCAATATAAAACGGCACGTTGTTTTCTTTAGCCAGCACGGCCATTTGATACGTGCCGATTTTGTTCGCGGTGTCGCCATTGGCGGCGATGCGGTCCGCTCCGGTGACAATAGCCTTGACCTCTCCCGTCTTCAAAAAGTGACCGACCATATTGTCGGTGATGAGCGTCAGCGGAATGCCGCCTTTCTGCAGTTCCCAGGCCGTGAGCCGCGCGCCTTGCAGATATGGTCGCGTCTCCGGCACCAGCACATGAAGTTTTTTTCCTTGCTCGAAGGCCACGCGAATTACTCCGAGCGCCGTGCCGATACCGGCCGTTGCCAGCGCTCCGGCGTTGCATTGCGTCATAACCGAACCGGCCTTGGGCATAAACTCGGCGCCGTAACGGCCGATGGCCTCGTCCGTGGATTTTTTTTCAAGGTGCACGAGTTTCGCTTCAGCGACCATTGCTGCGCGAATCGTCCCTGGGTCGGCGTTGGCTTTCTCCAGCTCAGCGAACTTGCGGTCCATGCGCTCGAGCGCCCAGAAAAGATCCACAGCCGTGGGGCGCGTTCGTGCCAGGACATCGCTGATCACCGCCAGTTCCGCGTGGAGTTCCGCGCTTGACCTGGCCTTGGACTGCTTGACGCCCAACGCCACGCCCATGGCCGCCGCCACGCCAATCGCCGGCGCGCCGCGGATGACCATCTCCCGTATGGCTTTGGCGACTTCGCGATAGTCCGTGTACGTGTAGCTGATTTCTTCGGCGGGGAGTCGCCGCTGGTCGAGCATCACGACGCCGGCTTCGGTCCATGCGATGGGCTGCGCTACGTACATGCGATGGCTAACCTCACGGTGGTCAGGCAATGTTCACACTGTCTTTAATGTTACCGCGTGGCGCGGCAAAAGGAAAAATCAGTGTCCGGGCGGCGCAACGGTAAAGCCCTTGGTGGCAAGAATCGTGATTACCGCGATCAGCGAGTTGTATCCCAAATGCATCAAGAAACTGGCCAGCACCGTTCCCGTGGCCGCGCGCGCAAAGGTGAAAATCACGCCCACCAGGGTCAACAAACTGACCAGCGTCAGGTTCCATCCTAGCTGATAGCCATGCAGCATACCGAAAAGGAAACCCGTCAGAAGCACTCCGCTCACCGTGCCGAAGCGAACCGCCCGGCTGGAATCCGCGCCACAGTGTGCCGCCAGCTTCGCAAAGTTGCCGGCAAAAAGGGGGTACAGGTAGCCGCGGAAAACGGTTTCTTCGACGAGCGGAGCAATTAACACCGCCATTGCCATCAACAAAAACGCGGCGTGGGGATCCTTGAATAATTGTTCGATGGGTGCGTTCTCGGCATCTTTCACGCGGGAACTGCCCAGCGCTACAAAAATTGCCAGGCCGCAGCCGAGAAGGGGGAACATCCAGGCCTTGTAATTTCTCTTCCTGGTTTGGACCTCAAGCTTCTTCCATCCGAGGGTGGTCCAGAACGGCGCGTCCCGCAGAACCGCCAGGGTCATATACAAAAAGAACATCACCGCACCAAAGCAGAAAACCTGGGCGATCACCAGAAAAACGGCATTGGACGCGAGCTGCTGAACGTGCATTTGCGGCCGGCCGCTGTAAGACTGCACCGCAATCGCCAAGACCAAGGGCAGCACGACAAAGCTGGCAGCTGCCGAAAGCAGGAAGAACAGGAGATGGACCCAGGACCAGGAGATTTGCAAGTCGTCGGGCAATTGCAGCCCCGCAAAGGAGCGCTGCGCAACTTCGCGGGGGTGCCCGGCCACCGGGGAAATCGGAGCACCCGGCGGCTCGGCCGCTGATGGCCCGGCCGCCGGACTCGAGGATTCCTCCGCTGCCGGCGCGTGGTCCGCCTCGCCCGAAGGGGAGGAGATGGTATGGTCTTCAGGAAGCGGGGGAAACCTGCCGTCCGTCATTTAGGACGCCCTGGTTTTTTGGGCCAGCCGGCGGCCAAAGCGCCAGCCAGCAACGGCATGAGCAATTCGTGATGGCCGGTGATGGCCCAGCCGCGCGAGGAGGTGGTCCCTTTGCTGTTGAGCGGGGCCACCGGGCGCTTGACCACATTCTGCAACGGCCGGTAGTGCTGGATGAAATCGAAGTTCGCGGTGGCGATATGCGCGAGCGAAATTTTCTGATTGCGCGCCACCGCCACGGCTTTCAAAAAAATCTCCGGCAGCATGACCGCGGAACCCCAATTAAGGTATGCGCCGCCGCCGTCCATGCCGGCAACCAGGGCGCAAAAAAGACGGAAGTCGTGATGTGTTGAAAGGCCGAGCGCCGCGCCATCCGCCATGGGATGCATGTGCGGGATGTCCGTTCCAATCGCGAGGTGCACGGTCACGGGAATTTTTCGCTTAAAGGCTTGCAGCAGAATCGAGGCCTTGGCGTTTTCCGGCCGAAGTTTGCGGCCGGCAAGGAATTTTCCCGTCGCTTCGCCGTAGCCAATGGCGTGGAACGAGGCACTGACCGCGATCTGATTTAAGAACAGACCGGTTTCCGTGGCCATTCCGAAGTCGCCGGTTTTCAGGCCGGCGTCAACATCTTCAGAAGTCCCGCCGGAAAGCGCAATTTCAAAATCGTGCACCAGCGCCGCGCCATTCATGGCGATGCCCGAAACGAATCCGCGGCGCATTAGATCGTTGATCACCGGGCCGAGTCCGACCTTGACGACGTGTCCTCCGAGACCCCACAAAATAGCCTTGCGTCGTCGTTTGGCTTCATGAATGGCAGCGGCAACCCCGCGCAAATCATTCCCCGCAAGGATCCTGGGGAGGGCGTCCAGAAATTTCGGCAACGAGCCGTGGGCGGCCGGGACCTTGGCGAATTCGCCCACGCCCACCTTGCTCTTGCGGGAAGCCAGCGGGTAGGTGCGAAGCGCACCCAGCGTGATGGGCGGTATGGAGTAGACGCTCATGGTACGCAGTTCACTCTATGAAGAAGCTGCTCCCCGTGCAAGGCGGAAGACGTCTGGAAGAATCCAGCACGCGCTGGAGATCGGGCGTCCGGCGTTTTCATTTGCCGTGTCCATTGTGCTGCTTGCCGGCCGGACTGCCCGCCGCATCCTCGCCAGGGCCGTTGCCGGGGGCCGGCCGGCTCGCGTGGCCATTCATATGCAGCACCCGCAGCAGGGCCTGGCCGGTATAGGACTTCTTGGTGCGCGCGATCAGTTCGGGAGGTCCCTGGGCCACGATCCGCCCCCCGCCTTCACCGCCTTCGGGCCCGAGATCGATCACCCAATCCGCCTGTTTGATCACGTCGAGGTGGTGCTCGATGATCAGCACGGTATTGCCGAGCGAAACCAGCCGCTGCAGGACCTCGAGAAGTTTTCGCACATCATCGAAATGCAAGCCGGTGGTCGGCTCATCAAGGATGTACAGGGTGCGCCCCGTTTGCCGCTTGGAAAGCTCGCGCGCCAGCTTGATCCGTTGCGCCTCGCCGCCCGAGACCGTGGTTGCCGATTGGCCGAGGGTCAGGTACCCGAGACCGACTTCCACCAGGGTTGCAAGCTTCTGCTGAATTTGCGGAATGTTCTCAAGCAGTTTGAGGGCATCGACGGCCTGCAGGTTCAATACATCGCTGATGGAATGGCCTTTGTAGCGTACCGCCAGCGTTTCGGAGTTGTAGCGCTTCCCGCGGCAAACCTCACAGGTCACGTAAACATCCGGGAGAAAATTCATCTCGATGCGCCGCAAACCGTCCCCCTGGCAAGCCTCGCAGCGTCCACCCTTGACGTTGAAACTGAAGCGCCCGGGCTTGTAGCCGCGTTCGCGCGACTCCGGCAACATGGAAAAAAGTTCGCGGATCGGCGCAAAAACGCCGGTGTACGTAGCAGGATTCGAGCGCGGCGTGCGCCCGATGGGGGCCTGATCGATCTCGATCACCTTGTCGATGTTTTCCGCTCCCAGGATTTCGCGGTGCGTCGCGGGCGCCTGGGACGCGCGGTAGAGTTTTTGCGCCAGCGCGCGGTACAAAATGTCGTTCACCAGGGTCGATTTGCCCGACCCGGAAACGCCGGTGACCACGGTAAGCAGCCCCAGGGGCAGCATGATATCCACATCACGCAAATTGTTCGCGCAAGCGCCCAGGATCTGTATGGACTTCCCGTTCGGGCTGCGGCGCTTTTCCGGAATCGCGATGCTGGCTGCCCCGCTGAGATACTGTCCGGTAAGCGATTCCGCGGTCGCAGAAATCTGTTCGGGCTTCCCCTGAGCCACCAGATAGCCGCCGGCATTGCCCGCACCCGGTCCGAGATCCACCACAAAATCGGCGCGGCGAATCGTGTCTTCGTCGTGCTCGACGACCAGCACGGTGTTTCCAAGGTCGCGCAGTTGTTCAAGCGATCCGAGCAAGCGGTCGTTGTCGCGCGCGTGCAGACCAATCGAGGGTTCATCGAGCACGTACAAAACGCCACGCAGCCGTGATCCAATCTGGGTAGCCAGGCGAATGCGCTGCGCTTCGCCGCCGGAAAGCGTGGCCGCCGAACGATCCAGGCTCAGATAGCTCAAGCCCACGGCCAAAAGAAAATCCAGTCGCTCGGCGACTTCTTCGAGCGGACGCCCGGCGATCTCTTTATGCCGCGCGCCGAGCTGCGCAAGAACCTCGTCGACCGCCGTCCGCGCGGCTTGCAGCGAAAGCTCCGTGAAATCCGCGATGGAATATCCCCCGAGCTTGACCGCCAGCGATTCCGGACGCAAACGCTTGCCGTGGCAGGCCGTGCATCGCGTGGCGGCCATGTATTGCGTCATCCATTCGCGATACGAGTCGGACCCGGACTCCGCAAAATTATCTTCGAGATATTGCAGCACGCCGTGGAAACGGAAATTTTTCGTCCCGCGCGATTGTCTGGCGGAAGCTTCGGCGGCGGATTTGCCGTTCGTCGGCGGGTAGCCATACAACAGCATGTTTTGCACCCGCGCCGGGAGCTTGTCGAAGGGTGTATCCAGATCGAACTCGTGCGCATAGGCCGCCAGCTCCAATGTGCGCTTCAGAGTCGGACTGCCCGCCCCCGGGCCGAGCCCGCCATCGAAGAGCGGACGCGTCCAGTCGGCGATCACCTTTTCCGGGGTAAACTCATACTTTGAGCCGAGTCCATTACACGCAGGGCACGCCCCGTAGGGCGAATTAAAGCTGAATGAGCGCGGTTCAAGAACCGGCACCGAGATGCCGCAGTCGGGGCATGCCAGCTTTTCGGAAAAAACATGTTCCTTGCCGCCCACCACCGCCACCGTCACTAGCCCCGCAGCCAGTTTGAGCGCGGTAGTAATGGACTGTTCGAGCCGCGAAGCCATGCCTTGCTTAACCAGCAGGCGGTCCACCACCACTTCAATGTTGTGATTCTTGCGTTTATCGAGGACCGGGGGCGCGTCGAGCGGATACAGTTCGCCGTTGATGCGCACCCGCACGTAGCCGTCCTGCGCGAGTTTTTCAAGCTCGCGGCGATAGGCGCCTTTTCTGCCGCGCACGATGGGCGCGAGGATCATAATGCGGTCGTCCGGCTGACATAATTCTCCGTGCAGGATGGACTGCACGATTTGCTCGGCGGACTGCCGCGTGATGGCCTTTCCGCAACTCGGGCAATGCGGGACGCCGACCGAGGCATACACCACACGCAGATAGTCGTAAATCTCGGTGATGGTGCCAACGGTTGAACGCGGCGAGCGCGTGGTGGTTTTCTGCTCGATGGCGATGGCCGGCGAGAGGCCCTCGATCACGTCCACTTCGGGGCGTTCCATCTGGTCGAGAAACTGCCGCGCGTAAGCCGAAAGTGATTCGACATAGCGCCGCTGCCCTTCCGCATAGATGGTGTCGAACGCCAGCGAGGACTTTCCGGAACCGGACAGTCCGGTAATGACCGTGAGCGTATTGCGCGGAATCTCCACGCTGATATTTTTGAGGTTGTGCTGCCGCGCACCGCGCACCACCAGTTTGGTCAGGCCCATGAGTCCGTTGCGCCCCTCCCACAGGAGCGTCTGGCGCACAGTAGAGACAGTGCGGCCAGAATAACTTACAACCATAGCAGGATGTGTTTCACGCGGTCAAACCGGCCACCACAGACGGCCTTTTGCCCGGCCGCACCTTCATAAGCGTTTACCACGCCCGGGGATTAATTTTGTTGCCTCTATCTTCCTCGAGGCTTTGGCTATACTGCTGTGGTTCTGGGACTTGGGAGGATTCGCATGCCGATGATCGCGCCTGCGGCCGAGTGGGATAAGCTCGTCCAAAAAATGAAGTCGGAGATGGCGGAGGCTTTCGCTTCCGATGGCCGCATACTCAACCTGATCGAGGGAGAGTGGCGCGAGCCTGGTTTCGGCCGCCACTATGAGTCCGCGGTCGACGGTCGCAGCCTGGGCCGGATCCCCATGATCGACTTGGAGACTGCGCGCAGCGCCGTGAAATTCGCCAAATCCGAATCGCTGGCCTGGGCCAGCGTGGACCTTGAGGAACGCCGCCGCCGCGTCAGCGAATGCGTTGGCAAATTACGTGAACAGCGCGAGCTGATTGCCCTGCTGCTGATCTGGGAAATCGGCAAGCCCTACGCGCAGGCTCTCACGGATATCGACCGCTGCCTCAGCGGCGTCGAATGGTACATCGAGAACATCGAGGGCCTGCTCGGCAAGCGTGCGCCGCTCGGTCTGATTTCTAACATTGCTTCGTGGAACTACCCCATGTCCGTGCTGATGCACGCCGTGCTGGTGCAGGTGCTTGCGGGCAACGCGGTTATTTCCAAAACGCCCACCGACGGCAGTCTCTACGCCCTGTCTCTCACCCATGCCATCGCCCGGCGCTGCGGCTTGCCGGTTTCGCTGGTCAGCGGCTCGGGCGGTCAGCTCAGCGACGCGCTGGTGCGCAACGAATCCGTAGATTGTCTGGCCTTCGTCGGCGGAAAAACCAACGGCGGTGTCATCGCTTCCACGCTGTATGACGAAAACAAGCGCTATATCCTTGAAATGGAGGGAGTCAATGCCTACGGCGTCTGGAAATTCTCCGATTGGGCTGGTCTCGCGCAGCAGATGCGCAAAGGCTTTGATTACGGCAAGCAGCGCTGCACCGCTTACGTCCGCTATGTGGTCCAGCGGGAACTGTTTCCGCAATTCCTCGAAATGTACCTGCCGGTGCTGCGTTCCCTGCGTTTTGGCAATCCCCTGATGGTTGAGTCCGAGAGCGACCCCTTGCCGAAACTCGATTTTGGCCCGCTGATCAACAGCAAGAAGGTGGAAGAACTGCGCGTGTTGTACACCGAGGCGCTCGGAAAGGGCGCGATCAGCCTGTACGAAGCGCAAGTGCCCGAAAGCATGATTTTCCCGAACCAGGACACTTCGGCATATGTTGGCCCCGCAGCGTTGCTCAACATTCCCAAAAACTCCAGGCTGTATCACAACGAACCGTTCGGGCCGATCGACACCATCGTGGTCGTCGATCATCTCGAAGAACTGATTACCGAGATGAATGTTTCCAACGGCTCGCTGGTTTCCTCGATTGCCTGTGACGAGCCCAAGATTGCACGCAACGTGGCTGAACAGTTGCGCGGCTTTAAGGTGGGGATCAACAGCATGCGTTCGCGCGGCGACCGGGAAGAGGTCTTTGGCGGCATCGGGCAATCCTGGAAAGGCTGCTTTGTCGGCGGCAAATACCTGGTGCAGTCGGTCACGCAAGGCGCCGCGGGAGAAAAACTGCACGGCCATTTTCCCGACTACACACTGTTGCCGGAAGAAACCTCGCTGAAATCGCTGGCGACAGCCAACAGATAGTTTGGCGCGGGCTTGTGGCGGCCCCTTTTTCGCAATACCCGGCAGTCAGCTTTTCGCTAAAATGGAAAGGCCGCAGCGCCAAACCGGCACGGCGGATTGGCGGTAGGCGTCCGGAAAGCATCGAGAAATGAAGCGAGCTTTGATCGTGGTGGACGTGCAACGGGATTTTTGCGAGGGCGGAGCCCTGGCGGCAGCCAATACGCTTTCGCTTCTCGAGCCATTGCAGCGGTTTATTGCCGCGGCCCGGCAAGCCGGCGTGGAGATCGTTTTCACGCAAGACTGGCATCCCTTAAATCACGCCTCGTTTCAAAGCCAAGGCGGTCCGTGGCCCGTGCACTGCGTCGCGAGCTCCCGCGGAGCCGAGCTGATGCCGCCGCTGGACGCGGCAGCAGGCGACATGGTGATTCACAAGGGCGCGAGCGTGGAAGGGGCGGGCTATTCGGGATTCGAAAATACCGGTTTGCGGGAGCAACTCGGCGCCTTAGGCGTAGAGGAAGTCGCCGTGTGCGGGGTGGCCACCGAATATTGCGTGCGGGCCACCGCGATCGACGCAGCCGCAGCGGAATTTGATGTAACGGTGCTCACGGATCTGATCCGCCCGGTCGCAGAGGGCGCGGTCGAGGGCGCGCTCCGCGAAATGGCCGGGCTTGCTATTGTGGGCATGGAGTCCGGGATTTGGTTGGGGTTGCGGGCAGCCGGCCGCCCTAGCGCCTCGCTCAAACCCTAACGGCCGAGAAGGTCCGCAGGAGTAGCGATCCCTTTTTTCCGGCCGAGAAATCGCGGAAAGATTTGCGCGCGAATTCATCCGGATGCGAACCTGCGGGTTCGCCATCTGCCGTCACGGGGGGGCTTGCCGATCTCCTATTGCTGACTCCCCCCGGATCCCGCTGCCCGCTTTGACCCTCGCCCGCCAAGGCACCCGCCTGGCAGCGCCGAATCATCCAACCAAGTGGTACGAGCAGCGCCCCCCCAGGGGGCTGGCTCGTCCGCTGAACCGAGGAACACTTGAGGTGCGGGTGTGGATGACCAGGCAGAGAAGCGTGCGGACGGCAAAGGCGGCAACGGCAAGGTTGAGCTCGACGAGTCCAAGTTCGACTGGGTCAACGGACGGTTCGCTTGTTCGCTGGCCGGCGTGTTCAAGACTCTTCGATTGGAGGTAGAAGAGGATGTAAAAACGCGTAACGGCCTGCGGCCGCCAAATTCTCCGTACGAGTTCTCCCTTGCGGACACCGACGACGGCTTTACCGTGACGCTGCAAGCAAAAGAGGTGCGTAAGTCCGTGGCCTTCAAGCTGGGCGAACAGGCCATCGTAGTTCGCGACGACAAAGGCGATCCCATGTTTGAAGTAAATCTGGCTTTCAGCGACGCGGGCAAGTGCCGCCTGAAGGTAAATCACGAAGAGCGCGAATATTGGCAGGTGCGCCGCATGGCTCTTGAAAACCTGATGTTTCCAAGCTACTGAGCGCCGCTCGCTCGCGTTTGGTTCTTGAAAACGGTTGCGCGGCGAGTCCTGGGCGGCCTCACAAGGGGGCGTCATATCCCGTGAGTTCGAGGTAGCCGACGCCCGTGACGAGCCGAGCGTCGCGGCTTCCCGTGAGGGTGATGGCTCCTTCCCAATAGGTAGGCGCCAATCTGGACGGACTGCTCAACTCCTGCGAGGGCAGCTGAGTTTTTGCTTCGAGCAAGATAGCGAGTCGCGGAATCTGAATCTTCCAGCTGACGGGATAGACGGCTCCGCTCAACGGACTCTTCCATGTCTGGCCACTCGGCTCGATCGTGAAATCACCGGCGCGCAAGTGCGTCGTATGAGCCTGCGCATCGACGAAGGTGCCGGACGAAAACGGGTCCATTGTGCCGTCCTTGCGGCGGAAGCGATACAGCATGAGTTCCGTGTTGTCGGCTAGCTGAATGCCCAGCCAGTCCCAGCCGCGCTGCCCGGTGTCCGCTTGCGTGGTGAAGAATTCGTGGTCCATCCAGGACACGCCGCTTACCTTTTTCGTTTTTTCCTTTAGCGTGATCTCTCCCCTGGTGGCCACGCGGGTCAGCGAGATGTAGTGCGAAGCGTGCCCCGCGCCGGCGGCCTTTTGGCTTACGCCACTTTCGCCGTGGATGACCGGCGGTTTCTCAGGATGCAGGTTTAGCTCCAGCGCAAAATCCCCGTCCATGGCCTGCAAGTGCTGAACCTCGCCATGCCACTGGATCTGCCAGTTGCCATTCCAGACCTTTTGCTCTGCTTCGCTTGCTCCCGCGATACCCGGTCCTCGACGATTCAATCGTTCGGCGTGGTAGAACCTTCCGCCATCCAGATCGCTGAGGGCCAGATGCGCGAGATAAATATCCTGTACGTCCCAGGTCCGGTCTTTCGCGGCGTCACGGTCGAGGCCCTGACGGAAAAAGGTTAATTCAAAGCCGAAGCGATGGCCATCCGCATCCCGGACGTTCCCGGTGTAGTACCACCACTCGGTTTGGTAAGCGGGGTGATCGAAGTGGTCGCGCGGAAATTGGTAAGGATAGCCCGGCTGGGCGGTTTCATACGGTCCTGCAAGGCCCAGGGTGAAGGAAAAAAGTAAGAGAAGGCAACCAATCCCGAGGGTACGAGGTTTCGGACCTTCGCCGCGGGAGCAGGCCGCGGTCGCCTGCGCCCTGCGAAAGATGGCGCGGTAACTACTCATCGTGGACCACCTCGAGCGGGTTCAAGCGCACCGCGACTTGCGCCGGATAGAGGCCTGCCAACACGGTTGCCATGTACACGCTCGTCAAGGCGCCAAGCAAGACGAGGACCGGCCAGTGGAAACGAATGGTCCACCCGAACGATTGTTTGTTGATGACAAAGATCAACACCAGCGACACGAAGAATCCCAGGATCACTCCCGCGATATTAGCCAGCAATCCGAGAAGCCCGGCCTCCACCACGATGAGTTTGCGAATCTGCCGGGTTGAGCAGCCGAGAAAGCGCAGCAACCCCAATTCCCGCCGCCGATCGATTACCAGCGCGAGCAGCGCTCCGGCCACGCCCATAACCGCCACGATGAGGGCCACCGCTTCGAGAGCGTAGGTGATGGCAAATGTGCGGTCGAAAATGCGAATGGCCTCGCTGCGCAGATTCGCGTTGGAAAAAATCAATATGCGGTAGCCCGCCGAGGCCTGTTCGATCTCAGCGCGGACCGCAGACACGGTGAAGTGCGGCGATACGTACACGGAGATATTCGAGGGCTGCTCATCGGGTAGATATTTGAGCAGCGTGCTCCGGTCCATGATGATGGTGCCGCGCTCGCTCGCGTAGTCGTAATAAACGTCCGCGATGCGGAATGCGGCGCGAGCGCCTCCGAGGGACAGCGTTAAAGTATCTCCGGTTTTTACGTGATGTTTGTAGGTGAAGGGCTCGCTGACCACCACGGCACTGGCGTTGTGCAGTTCCGCGAATACCTCCGCGGCCGGGCGTCCGGAGAAAAAATCCGAGCTCTTGTCGTGGTGTAGAACTTTCAGATCCGCGGAGGCCAGCGTGGCGGGCATGCCGTCATAACTGATTTCGTAGGCCCGCAGCCGGTCGACCGCCGCCACCCCGGGCAGTTTAGCGATGGTATCGGCCAGTTCTGGTGAAATCGTGGGATGGCGGTCCGCCGCGGGGGTCCCCGCCGGGCGAAGGTAAAGGTCCGCGGGCAGTTGCGCTCCCATCCACACAACCACGGTCTGGCGGAAACTTCCGACCATGATGCCCACCGCGGTCATCATCCCGATCGCGGTAGAAAGCGCCCCGACCAGCACGGAGGTCCGCCGCAGCGAAGCGCGCAAGCTGCGCGATGCGAGCAAGGCTTCAACTCCCATCAGGCGTTTGAGCACGGATGAGGTTGCCAGGATAACGCCGTCAACGAACGATGGAACCGCCAGCGCCGAAGCCGCGATCAAGAGCAGCGCCGACAGGTAGCCAAGCAGCGGCTTCCCGGAAATCGCCGGAGCGCAGGAAGCCGCCCCGGCCGCGACCGCTAAGGCGCCGGCAAAAGCCAAATCGCGAAATTTGTGAACGCGCACGTCGTATTCACGCCGCCCACGGGCCATCGCTTCTAGCGGCGAAACCTGCGTCGCCTCGCGCGCGGGAGCGTACGCGGAAGCCACGGCCACTCCCGTGCCGATGGCCAGGGCTTGCCAGAGCGACGCGCCGTCCAGTGCAATCGCGCCCGGCCTGCTGCTGATGTACAGGGCGTTCACCGTGAGGGACATGAGCTTCACCCCTCCGGAAGCCATCACCCGTCCGAGCGGCAACCCCAGCAACCCGCCGAGCACGCCCAAGGTGGCGGCCTCTCCCATAAACGCCACCAGTACAGCGCTGCGGCTGGCCCCGAGCGCCCGCACGATCCCGATCTCCGGCCGGCGCCGCACCACAGAAACCGAAATCGTGTTGTAAATGAGAAACGCGCCCACGACGAGCGAAATGTAACTCAGCAGCCGCAAATTCCAGCGGAATGCCGCCAGCATTTTGCGATTCTCGTCCGTACCCGTTCCTTGCGCCCGCAGCGCAAGGCCAGCGGGAAGCGCGTCCTCTAAGCGCTGTCGCCAAACCTCCATGGCCTCCCCGGCGGGAACTTTTATCAGGATGCGATCGACACGCCCGAAGCGTGTCAAAGCCCGTTGCGCCGCGGCAATATCCATCACGATGGCCGATGCCGTTCCGCCCGCGTCGCGATAAACACCGCGCACAGTATAGGTTTTGATCTGATCGTTGATCTGCAGCGCCAGGCGCTCGCCAGTTTTCACACCGAGGCTCGCGCCGACCCACACGCTGTCAGGATTTTCGAAGTCGCGCAGCGCGCTTTGCGGGTCTTGCGCGGCACTTCCGCTGTCACCCGCGGCCAGAGTGCCGCGAGTGTACCTTTCGCCTTCCCCGATCAGATCCACACCAAGCAGCGGCAGCGTTTGTTTCGTTTGCGGCAACACTGCGTAATCTTCCATGCGTGGCGAAATGCGCAAATCCAGGGGAATCTGTGCGAGCGCGCCTACCGCCGTTTCGGGAACGCCTCCCGTAGCCACAACTTCCCAATCGTTATCGCCGGCCAGCGTTTCCATCGAAGAGCGAAAGGATCCCGTGGCCGCCGTGCCCGCCAGCTCAATCGCCAGCACCACCGCGACACCCAGCGCGATCGCGAAAACGGTCAGCATGGAGCGCACCGGCTCGGGGAATAGGGGACGGACCAGCAGGCGGTAAAAGAGGATCAACCGGGCCATTTAGCGCCGCAGAATCTCTTCGATTTTGCCGTCGCGCATGCGCACCACGGTGTCGGCCAGGGCGGCGGCTTCCGCGCTATGCGTGGCCATAATCGTCGCAGTGTGGTGCTCGCGCGTCAGGCGCTCTAGCAGTGTCAGAATCACCTGGCCCGTGGCGGTATCGAGATTGCCCGTAGGCTCGTCGGCCAGCAGAATGTCGGGAGCATGAATCAGCGCTCGCGCTATGGCCACGCGCTGCAGCTGCCCGCCGGAAAGCTGGTGGGGAAAACGCTCGCCAAGGCCGTCCAGTTCGACGCTGGCGAGGCGCGCTCGGGCCGCCGCGCGGACACCCGTCTTTCCCGCCAGCAGCAGCGGCAACTCCACGTTCTCAAATACCGTCAAGGTATGCAGCAGTTGAAACGACTGAAAGACAAATCCAACTTTTTCTCGGCGTAGCGCGGTCAATTGCGCATCCCCGAGCGCCGCGGTCGAAACACCGCCAAGCAAGACCGCTCCCGCGGTGGGGAAATCCATGGCGCCCGCCAGATTGAGCAGCGTGGATTTTCCGCACCCGCTGCGCCCCACGAGGGCCACGAATTCTCCCGCGGAAATCTCCAGGGAAACTCCGTCGAGGGCGCGTACCGCCTGACCATTGCCGGCATAATCCCCGACATATTCCTTGCTTACCTGCTGCAGAGAAAGAATGGTCATGTGCTCGCAACGCCAGGCGCGCGGTTCATCGAGAAGGTCGCTATGAACCGAGCAGGCCTATTGCGCGCCAGCCTGCCCCGGATTCTGGAGCGCTTTTTCAATGGCGGCCGTGACTTCCGGAGAGTCCGGCGCAACCTTAGGTTCAAAGCGCGCCAGGACCTGGCCATCGGGTCCGATCAGGAATTTCGTGAAGTTCCACTGAATGTCCCCGCCGGTTTGGGGATGCGCGGATTTATCCGTGAGGAACTGGTACAGCGGAGCCTGGTCCTCGCCCTTCACGCTGATCTTGGACATCATGGGAAACGTCACATTGTATTTCGTGGAACAAAACGTCTTGATCTCTTGATTCGTACCCGGCTCCTGCGAACCGAAATTGTTGGCGGGTATGCCCACAATCACCAGCCCGCGGTCTTTGTATTTCTCATAGGTCGATTCGAGTGCGCTGTATTGCGGCGTGAATCCGCATCGGCTGGCGACGTTCACAAGCAGCAGCACTTTGCCTTTATAGGAAGCCAGCGGAGTGGGCTGGCCGTCGATGGAATTTAGCGTGAAATCAAAAACATTCTTGCCCGCGGCCATTGCGCTAGCCGCGGCGAAGAAAAACACGAAAGCGAGCAGTTTGATCATGGTCTCCCCGGAAAGGTATCGCTGGCGTAGATGCACGCTCAGGGTTGGAATGTCACACCGTAAAGCGGTCGCGCGCCCGCTGCCGGCCCGAAATCGCAACTGCCATGTATTGTAGCGGGATTGCTCCCCGGGCAGAAATGCCGCTCCGGCCCCAACTCCGGCATTCTTGCGCCCGGCACCCGCGGCACGAATCGGACGTTGAGACTGGCCCACCGCTGGTATAGACTGCGCCGGATGCCAAGGAGGATGGGATGCTGATGGCCTCGTCGGTGGCCGTAACCCACCGCATTCTTGCGCCGCTGGACGTCGCGATTATCGCGATCTACTTCGTGATCATCTTCGGCATCGGCTTTTATTTCGCCAGGCGCGGCCGCGATTCCGAAGAATATTTTCTCGCCGGCCGCAACATCGGCTGGTTTGCCATCGGCGCTTCCCTCTTTGTCTCCAATATCTCCACCGAACATTTTATCGGCCTCGCGGGTTCCGGCGCATCTTCGGGAATAGCCGCGGGAAACTTCGAGTGGGAAGCCTGCCTGATGTTGCTCCTGCTCGGCTGGGTCTTCGTGCCGTTCTATTTGCGCTCCAATGTCTTCACCATGCCGGAGTTTCTCGAACGCCGCTTCAACCGTAATTGTGCCAACTATCTGGCTACCATTTCCGTCGTCGCCTACATCTTTACCAAAATCAGCGTGCACCTGTATGCCGCGGCCATCGTGCTGCAGCGCGTGGTCACCTGGAACCAGTGGACGGTGGCCATCGTTCTGCTGCTGGCCACCGGCGTCTACACCATTGCCGGAGGCCTCGCGGCGGTCATCTACACCGACCTGGTGCAAACCATCATCCTGCTGCTCGGTGCGCTGGCCCTCACCTTCATCGGCCTGGACAAAATCGGCGGCTTCGCGGGACTGCGCGCCGCCCTTCCCGACAGCTATTTCCACATGTTCCGGCCCGCCACGGACGGCGAGTTCCCGTGGACCGGCATCGTCTTCGGCGCGCCCATCCTCGGCCTCTGGTATTGGTGCACCGATCAAGTAATCGTGCAGCGGGTTCTTTCCGCGAGGGACGAAGGCCACGCGAAGGCCGGCACCATCTTTGCCGGGTTTCTGAAAGTGTTGCCGGTATTTCTGCTGGTCGTGCCGGGGCTCATCGCCATCGCCGTCTACCCGCAACTGTTCACTACGGTCGGCGGTCAGGTCACCAATGGCAACATCGCTTTCCCATCCTTGATCGTCAACCTGCTGCCCACGGGCATTGTCGGACTGATGATCGCCGCGCTTTTGGCCGCGCTGATGGGTGCCATGAGTTCCGTATTCAATTCCGCATCGACCATGGTCACCCTCGACTTCTATAAAAAAATCCGTCCGGCCGCGAGCGAAGCGCAACTCGTGCTTTTCGGACGCGCCGCCACCGCCGGAATGGTGGTGCTCGGCTTGCTGTGGGTCCCCTTCATCGATCGCTTGAGCACCCAGTTGTGGATCTATTTGCAGAGCGTGCAGGCCTACATCAGCCCGCCGATCGCGGTGTGTTTTATTTTTGGAATTTTGTGGCCGCGCAGCAACGGCGAAGGCGCCATCAGTTCCCTGCTCGTCGGTTTTGTGCTGGGCACCGTGCGCTTCGTCATGGAAGTTCTGGACAAGACCGCGCATTACGCTTCGCGCGCCGTCCGTTTGCTAGTCGACGTGAATTTTCTGCATTACGCCATCTTCATGTTTGTGGTCTGTACCGCAGTGCTGGTTGGCGTGAGCCTGATGTTCCCGGCGCCGAATCGCCAGAAGCTGGCTGGACTGACCTTCGCCACGGTCGACGAAAAAATGGAAACCGTCGCTGTGGACTCGCCGCACCTCGCGCGCGAAACCCCTCGCGACCGCCGCGTCAACGTCGTCTTTTCCCTGGTGTTGCTGGCCACCCTCACGGTGTTGTGGATTCATTTCCGGTAGCCTGGATCGCGCATGAGCAAGACTCCGGTTCTTACGCTGAGACCCAATGTAACGCGGCCAGAAGCCATCCGCGCGTTTTCCGAAGGCCCGTCCGCACGCCTCTGGAGAACACGCAGCGGGGCACTGCGCCGCGTCGCCGAGGCCTATGTCCCCTACTGGGGCTACCGCGTGGAGTACAACATGGCCGGCGTACGGCACATGCGGTTCTTCGCGCTCGATGCCGTTACCGGTTCTTTGGACCTGTTTGAATTTCCCAAGCTGCCCGCTGGCGAGCAACTTGCCGCCGTTCAGACGCGCAATCATCTGACCGCGGCGCTGACGCCTGAACGCGCCGATGAACTGCTGCGGGAAAAAGTCCTGCGCGTGATTTTTCTGCAAGGCTTTTTCAAACTGCGCGGAACCCGCATCGCCGTCACTCGCGAAGCCCAGGAGTTCCACATCCCGTATTGGCTCGGTTTCTACGGAAACGCTGACTCTGCGCGATGCCGCGTCCTTGACGCCGTGCGTCGTCGCATCGAAGGCGGCAAAGCCGCAGCATTCTTTGAACACTGGCTCGCCGCGTAACCGGCAGGGAGCGGCCCGCCTTTGTCGGGCGCAACATGTTGCGCTTTGCCTCGGCACTATGTCGGCAACCCGCGCCCGGCCCGTACTCGAGGACCAGCCATGCAAACCTACAACCGGCAACGGGCCAGACGCCTGGCCACGGTTTTCATCCCGCTACTGCTGACCGCTAGATGCGCCGCCGCGCAAGGCTGGCAACATCTCGGCGACGTCAAAAAGGTCCTAAAGCTTCCCGATGGCGTGGAGTTGACCGCTGGCGATGCCAAGGTGCGCCTCACCGCCGTCAGTGACGGAATCTTTCGTATTCGCATGGCGCCGCACGGCGTGTTTGCCAAGGATTTCTCCTGGGCGGTCATCGCCCCGCCCGCACCGCCCGCCGTGACCATCGAGGAAAGCCAGTCGGAGGTCAACATAATCGCAAACAACGTAAGGGCGGTGATCAACAAGGCGCCGCTGCTCGTCCGCTTTACCGACTTAGAGGGAGAGGTCTTGCTCGCCGACGAGCCGACTTTGCCGATGGCCTGGGACGGCGAGCGCATTCACGTCTGGAAGAAAATGCCCGCCGCGGAAAACTATTACGGCCTGGGCGATAAAGCCGGTCCCATGAACCGCCGTAACCGCTCCTTCACCATGTGGAATACCGATGAATTCGGCTGGCAGGAGTCTACTGATCCGCTGTATAAAACAATCCCGTTTTTTATCGGTTTGCGCGTCGGCCGGGCCTATGGGGTATTTTTCGACAACACCTGGCGCAGCGTTTTTGATTTTGGCAAGGAGTCTCCGGACTATTTCTCGTTCGGCGCCGAAGGCGGCGAGCTGAATTACTATTTTTTCGCCGGCCCCGAACCCAAGAAGATTATTTCCGAATACACCGCTTTGGTAGGGCGTTCGCCACTCCCGCCACTGTGGTCCCTCGGCTACCAGCAATCCCGCTACAGCTACTATCCCGAGGCTCGCGCCCGGGAAATTGTCGCTACCATGCGCAGCAAGAAAATTCCGCTCGACGCCATCTACTTCGACATCGACTACCAGCAGGACTACGCTCCATTCACGGTAAACAGGGAGTATTTTCCGACTTTTGAAAAAATGATCGCCGACTTTCGCAACCTTGGCGTGCATACGATTTTAATCACCGATCTGCACATCAAAAACAATCCCGGCCACGGCTACGCTCCCTACGATTCCGGAATGGCCAACGATGTTTTCGTGCACGATGCCGACGGCCGCGTATTCACGGGCCCGGTATGGCCCGGGCCCAGCGTATTTCCGGATTTCACCCTGACGCGCGTGCGTGACTGGTGGGGCAATTTGTATGCCGATTTTGTTCGCCAGGGCGTCGCCGGTTTCTGGAATGACATGAACGAGCCCAGTGTGTTTGAGCGCGCGGACAAAACCATGCCGCGCACGGTCCTCCACCGTCTCGACGATGGCAGCAAGCTCGATCACCGCGCCATTCATAACGTGTTCGGGATGGAAAATGCTCGCGCCACCTACGAGGGCTTGCGCAAACTGCAGCCCGACGAACGCCCGTTTGTCTTGACGCGCGCCGCGTATTCCGGCGCGCAACGCTACGCCGCCTCCTGGACCGGAGACAACAGCAGCACCTGGAATCATTTGCAGATGAGCACGCCGATGCTGCTCAGTATGGGCATTTCGGGATTTCCCCTGATCGGCGACGACATCGGCGGTTTTGCCGGCTCGCCGCCGGCAGAACTACTGACTCGCTGGTTCGAAGTCGGCGCGTTCAATCCGATCTATCGCGATCACACTGCCAAGGACACCGCAGACCAGGAAGCCTGGGTTAGCGGGCCCGCGCAGGAACAGATTCGCCGCCAGTACATCGAACTGCGCTACCGCCTGCTGCCCTATCTTTACACCGGCGTCGAAGAAGCCACGCGGACCGGGATCCCTCTGATGCGCCCGCTTTTCCTCGAGTATCCCGAGGAAACCAGGTTTTACGGAGACAACCGCGATTTTTTGTTCGGCCGCGATTTCTTCCTTGCGCCGGTTGTGACGGAAATGGTGGATGCGGAAAACGTGCAATTACCCCCGGGCGACTGGTACGACTTCTGGAGCAGCGAAAAGCACCCGAGCGCCAAGCCGCTACGCTTGCATCCGAAGCTCGAAGAGTTACCGCTGTTTGTACGCGCCGGTGCCATCGTTCCAATGCAGCCGCTGGTAGAAAGCACGCAGGAAACTCCAGTCGGGCCGTTAGAGTTGCGCGTCTATCCCGGGGAAGACTGCCGCGGAACGCTATACCAGGATGACGGCCACTCGTTCGCGTATCAGCGTGGAGAATTTCTGCGCGTGAATTACAGTTGCCAGATATCCGGGAGCAGCGTCAGCATCACGAGCGCGGTAGAGAAGAACGCGTTTCAACCGTGGTGGACCTCGGAAGAGATCACCGTTTATGGCGCAACGTCGGCCCCGCAATCGGTGGCCGTCGATGGCCAGACCCTGGCCGAAACGCGATTTGCTGCGAAGGCGCACGCCGTCACATTCGTGGTTCCCGGCGGCGCGCACGCGTGGACTGCGCAAATCAAATACTGAGATCGGCGGATTAATAGCAATTAAAAATGGAGATCGCTTGCGGGGGCAGTTTGAGGAGCAGCTCGCCTTTGGTGATTTCCGCAGTGCCGGCGCCGAAGATGGCTGCGGCCGCCGGAAGCATTTCTAGCGGCGTGTCGTTTACCTTGATGCGCAGGGTGCGCGGGGTGTTGCTGTTGTTGAAAGCCACCAGCAAGTGTTCTTCTTCCGTTTCGCGCACAAAAACATACGCGGTTTGATCGGAAAAGACGTGCCAGAGACGCCCGGTTTGCAGCGCGACGTGTTCGCGGCGCAGGCGCAGCAGCGATTGCGCATAGGAAAACATTTCCTCCTGGCGCGGAGTGCGTTCTGAGGGTGTGAAGGCGTTCCGGGCATCGCCAATCCATCCGCCCGGAAAATCCCGGCGGTTGTCCGCATGGTTGCCGCCAGGCAGGGCGAT
This sequence comes from Candidatus Acidiferrum sp., assembly GCA_049516615.1. Taxonomy (GTDB): domain Bacteria; phylum Acidobacteriota; class Terriglobia; order Acidiferrales; family UBA7541; genus Acidiferrum. The sequence goes on from JBEKSZ010000006.1 coordinate 21,200, forward strand.
CTCATCGCCGTAATAGAGTTCCGGAATGCCACGCAACGTCAGCACCAGTCCATACGCCAATTCCAGCTTCTCGATCGACTGGTACTCGCCGCTGGAAAACCGCGGCTGGCCGTGGTCGCCAAAAAAAGTGACCAGATTCTCCGCGTGGGAATAAAGCCCGTCCTGGCGGAGGATGTCCGCAATTTTCCCGGCCGGCGCATCGTGCAGCAAAACGTCGCGCAGGGCGAAGCACAGCGGAAAATCAAGAACCGTGGTGACCCCGGAATCGATGCCGTCCGAGCGGCGCTGCCCGCCGGCAAAAAAAGAAGTGACTTGGGGATTGCCGTGGAACACTTCCCCGACGGTCGTGAGATAGGGATAGACCGCGCGCAGTCCCGCATTCCAGCTCGCCCAGAAGCGCTTGGGTACGTAAGGAAAGGCATCCACGCGCAAACCGTCGAGCCCGGACGACTCCGTCCACCAGATGGCGTTCTCAAGGAGATATTCGGCGACCGCGGGATTTTCCGTGTTCAAGTCCGGCAAAATGCCGAGGAGCCAGCCATCGGTAAGATTGCGGCTGAGCGCGGCTGGCGCGTGGGGATCCGCCAGGGTCTCGAAGGGATCGCCCGCTCCCGGCGTGCTAGCGGGTCCGCCGTAGAGAGCGGCGTCGGCCGCTGCCGAGGAATCCAGATGGTGCTCGACGGTGCCGTGGAACCAATCCGGAAGCGGCGGATCATGGACCCAGGGATGCAAGGGACCAACATGGTTGGGCGCGATGTCAAAAAGGATTTTTATCTTCTGCCGGTGAGCAGCAGCGACCAGTTCGCGATAGTCATCCAGAGTTCCCAGATGAGCATCGACGGCATAAAGATCTACGGCCCCGTACCCGTCGCGGTAGTCCTGTGGCGCGCCATTTTTTACAATGGGCGTCAGGCTGAGGGTTGTGACGCCGAGATCTTTCAGATAGACAAGATGGTCGCGGACGCCGCGCAAATCGCCGCCGTGGTAAGCGCGCGGCGTGGCGCGGTCTAAGGTTGCCGTCCCTTGCGCGGGATTTCTCTCGCCGGCTCGAGAGCTCTTAGAGTCGTCGTTGCGCGACTGGCCATCGCCTGCCTCGCGCGCAGCAGGCTCATCGTTCGTCGGATCGCCGTTGGCGAAGCGGTCCGGCATGATCAGATAGATGGCATCCTCTGGCGCCAGGCCCTGAAATCTTCCAAGCTTCGGCAAACGCGCAGCCAGCGGCAGCTCGAAGGTGGTCTCGCCCGTCCCGGTCTGGATCCGGCAAACGGCGGTCCCCGAGCGCGTATCCGGAGCGATTTTCAGCCATACGAACAGGTACTTGCCACCGGCGGAGGCTTGCGTGCGGGTGACGTGCAGGGTCGGGAGGTTGCAGCCCACATGCGTCGCTTCGAGGTTGCGGCCGTAGACGAGCAGCTGGAGTTCCGGGGTGATCCCGATCCACCAGTTGGGGGGCTCGACCTTCGTGACCACGGGAGCGTCGGGAGACGCCGCCTGAGGGTGCGAGCGTCCCCGCGCCGCCCCGCACAGCAAGGCGATCAGGCACAGGGTTAGGCAGAGTCGCGGCATGCTCGAACGCTCATTTCTACCATAGCCGGCCTCTTGCCCACCGCCCGTGTGGCGTTCACGCGCTTCGACTGGCATTTAAAGAATCTCGCGCGTGGTCAGCCGGCCGGACTGAAAATCAGGCGGCCGAAGGCATCGGGAACGTGGAAGTTGGGCGTCGCTGTCTTTGTGGGCCGCCACGCCGAATAGAAACGTGGCTCGGTCGAGCCTTCGACACGGAAGAAGTTTACGCGCCAGATGGCGAAAGGATCAAAGGGCCTCGTCAGAGAGGGCATGGGGATGGCTAACTCGGCGGTCCAGGTCATTGCCGTTTGACTCAGGCTCACGCGACGGCGCAAACCGCTGTGGGGATTGGCTTTCGCGCCAGGAGCGATGTCGAGGTCGATCCACATGCCGTTGGGGCTTACTTCAAATTCCTTATAGAGCGAGGGTTGCGAGGGGTCTGGCTGGAGAAAGACTTCGGCTACGTCGCGGTCCCAGAGCTGGTCCCGGCGGCCGGTGGTATCGGCATCGGCAAAGACCGTGATGGTGCGGAAGCGGGCGTGAAATTTTAGGAACAGGGTTCCCGGGGTCCACACGAGGCGGACCTCCGTGGCGCGCTGGGGGTCGGGATTTTTGCCTTGCCAGTCGGAATCGAAGCGCATGGGCTGGGCGGCGTCCCAGTCCGAGGGCAGGGGAAAGCTGTCCGGGGCGGGTTCGCGGAGCAGCTGAGCGGCGATGGCGGTGTCCGGGGTTGCTTTGCTGGTTTCGATGGGTGGGCTCCCGTGCGCTTCTGTTTGGGCTCGCTTCAGGATAACCTGAATCGCGGGGGCCCCGCCTTACCCGGCGAACTGATTGCGCACGTCAGGCGCGGACTTTTCTGGCCCGAGAAACAGCAGGTGCTAACATTCATTTGCTGCGATTTATTCGCGGGTTTGCGGGTTTCGCCGCTTGCGGGCGAACCTTTTTTTTAAGGAGGCTGCATGATTCGGCCGACGGCGGTTCCGGAGTTCTTGGCGCAAGTGGTGCGGCGGAGGCCGGAAGAATTTGAGTATGTGAAATTTGCGATTACCGGCAGCGTGGCGAGAATCACCCTGAACCGGCCGGAACATAATTTATTGAACGAAGTAATGCTGCGCGAAATCTCCGATGCCATTTCTGCGGCCGGCGAGCGCGACGACATAAAACTGCTGGTACTGGATTCCGCCTGCAAGGTTTTCTGCGGAGGCATCGATATTGGGGAGTACACCACGCAGCGCGTGTTTCAAATGCTGGACGCGTTTCATGGAGCGTTCGCGGCAATGCTGGAAATCGGCAAGCCCGTCGTCTGCGTGGTGAATGGACCCGCGATCGGGGGCGGTGCGGAGCTGGCGGCGTTCGGGGATTTGGTGATTGCTTCGCCCAAGGCGCGCTTCGCGCAGCCGGAGATTACCATCGGAGTTTTCCCCCCGCTGGCTTCGACAATTCTCCCGTTTCTCGTGGGACCGAAGATCGCACTCGAATTGGTTTTAACCGGCGAGGCGGTTACCGCGGAGCGGGCGCTCGAGCTGGGCATGATCAACCGCCTGGTGCCCGAAGCGCAACTGGAGCAGGCGGTAAAGGATCTGGTCAGCCGCATCAGCGCGCATTCCGGGCCGGTGTTGACGATGGCCAAGAAAGCGATTCTGGGCGGCATGGGGCTTTCGCTGCGCGACGGAATGAAAAAATCCATGGACATATTCCTGAACGAATTGTACCGGCTGGAAGATTCGCAGGAGGGTCTGCGCGCGCTGGTCGAGAAGCGGAAACCGAATTGGAAGAATAAATAGATCCTGCGCACCGCTACGTGGACAGGAAGTGGCTTGATTGACACCTGGGCGGGCCGGGGCATACACTCGATTTTCATTTTGCAGGCAGGGGTTGCGGGGAAGGCCGTGAGAATCGGCCGCGGTCCCGCCACTGTGAGCGGCTAGACAGCAGCCGCAAGCCAGGCCACCCTCCCTTGCCGCCGAGATGCGCGTTCTTCGCGAGAGAGAGCGCTATCGCTACAGCCCCCGGTGTCTCGTGGGGCTTTTTTTTGTTTTCTGGCGGCTTGGTTTTGCCGCGGCTCTCGCGCCAGGGGAGAACTCGGTTGCGAAAGATGAATGACATTCGCCGGAAGGTCTGCCGAGGCGCCGCGTTGGCAGCTGTTCTCTTCTGTGCGGAGGTATCCCCGGCGCAGCTTCCTTCCCTGCCACCGGCAGCGCCGGCGGAAAAGGCGCCGCAGGCGGTCGCGCCGCAACCCGCCGTTCCCCCGCTGAATTCCCCGGCGTACCGCGAGGTCATCGACGAGACCGGGCGCACGGTACGCGTCCCCACGCCGGTCGAGCGCATTGTTTCCTTGGCGCCCAGCCTGACCGAAACGCTCTACGCGCTGGGACTGCAGGACCGCCTGGTGGGCGACACGGATTATTGCGACTATCCGCCCGAGGCCCAGAAAAAAGCCAAAGTGGGCGGCGCGGTGAATCCGAGTATGGAGGAGATTGCCACGTTGCATCCGGACCTTGTGCTGGTCACAAAAGGGTTGAACCGATTTGAAACCGTGCGAGCGCTGGACGATTTGAAAATTCCTTCCTACGCAACAGACCCCCACACGGTCGAGGAAATTATTTCCTCGATGGCCAAGCTGGCAGACGTGCTTGGCGCCGCTTCTGCCGGCGCCGCCCTGGCGCAGGAGTTAGAGCAGCGGCTGGCGGATTTGCAGCGCCGTATCAGCGAACTGCCTGCGCGGCGCGTTCTTTTTATTGTTTGGACCGAGCCGCTCATCACCGTGGGGAAAAGCACCTTCATTGCCGACGCCATGCGCAAGGCCGGCGGCGTTTCGATTGTGGATGCCGCGCAGGACTGGCCGCAGTTGAGCCTCGAGGAAGTGGTGCGATTGCAGCCGGAATTCCTGGTGGTTGCCGCGCAGCACGTAGAGAATACGCCGTCGGATTTAGAAGCGCTGGCCGTGCGCCCCGGTTGGCGGAGCCTCGAGGCTGTGCGGAACAAGAAATTTGTCGTGATCAGCGACGCGGTCAACCGTCCGGCGCCGCGTATCGTTTCGGCGATCGAAGATTTGGCGCGGCAGCTGCACCCGGAAGCGTTTCAGGAAAGGCCTTCAGCGGCCCCCCCGAACGGAGACGCGGGCAAGCCGGCGACTCCGAGCCCCGAGAAAATTCCTCCCACTTCGTTCGAGGGATTCCGCGGCCATAACCTGGAAGATTGCGAAACTGCCGAGGTTTGCGCATGCAGCCGCTGACTCTGCAGCGCGTGATCCTGCGCTGTGCGGCGCTGGCCGGAGTTTTATTTATCGTAATCGTGCTGGCGCTCAAGCTGGGCGCCGTACCCATCTCCCTGTACGGACTGGCGCGGGATCTGATTCGTTTTGCGTTTCATCAGACCAGCGAGCTTTCCAGCAACTACAGCCTGATTATTTTCGATATTCGCCTGCCGCGAATTTTTCTGGGGATTTTTGTGGGCGCCTCGCTGGCCGTGGCGGGCACGAGTTTTCAGGCGCTGCTGCGGAACCCGCTGGCCGATCCGTACGTCCTGGGAGTTTCAAGCGGCGCGGCGGTCGGAGCGATTCTGGCCGTGATGCTTGAGCCGCACCTGGCATTGACGCCGGACGTGGCCGTGCTGCTCACCCCGGTCGGCGCTTTTCTCGGGGCGCTGGTCACCATCGCGGGAGTCTATCTGCTGGGGCGAAGAGACGGCGAGATCGACAGCACCACGCTCCTGCTCGCGGGAATTATCACCGCCTCGTTTCTCACCGCGTTGATCATGCTGCTGCTCAATCTGATTTCCGGGCGCGATCACGGGGGGATGGCTTTTTGGCTGATGGGCGATCTCTCGACGCCTCTGCAGAGCAACCTGCATTGGGTGATTCGCGCAGGCTTTTTTCTGGCGGCTGGCGCGATCTACACCACCGCGGCAGACCTGAATTTGCTGCTCGCGGGCGAAAAGGAAGCGATGCACCTTGGCGTCGACGTGCCGCGTGTGCGTGTGGTGGTTTACGTGGCGGCATCGATTCTAACGGGACTGGCGGTTTCGGTAAGCGGATCGATCGGATACGTCGGGTTGTTGGTGCCCCATGTCATGCGCATGATTTTCGGATCGGACCACCGGATTCTGATTCCAGCCGCGGCGTTTGGCGGCGCCATCGCCGTGGTGCTGGCGGATATGCTGGCGCGCACGGTGGCCGCACCGAGCGAGCTGCCGGTAGGCGCGATGACCGCGTTATTTGGCGCGCCCCTGTTCATTTATTTGTTGCGGCGGAGGCTGGCGTGAGCAGCACGGTGCGCAATACCGTGGCCGCGCGCACCAGCGCCAGCCTCAACGTGGAGCAGGTAAGTTACGCGTATTCTTCCAACCCTTCCCAGGCTCCGCTCTTTACGCTGGAAGCCATGAGTCTGCAGGCCCGTTCGGGCGAGATTTTCGCGGTCTTGGGGCCCAACGCTTGCGGGAAGTCCACGCTTCTCAAGCTGATTGCCGGGGTGCTGGCGCCGCTTTCCGGGCGCGTGCTGCTCGACGGCATGGTTACCCACACCATGCTGCCGCGGGTGCGCGCGCAGCGCATCGCCATGGTGCAGCAAGAGAGCCGGCTGCTGTTTCCTTCGCGCGCCTGGGAATTTGTTTTGCAGGGGCGGCACCCTTACGGGAAGACGCTGCGCTTTGAGACCGAAGAAGACATCACCGTGGCGCGCAATGCCTTGGCCCAGGTGGGCGCGGAACATTTGACGGATCGCTGGATGGATAAAATCTCCGGCGGAGAAAAGCAGCGCGTGATTCTAGCGCGGGCGCTGGCGCAACAGCCGGCGCTTTTGTTGCTGGACGAGCCGACTTTGCATTTGGACATAGCCGCGCAAGTGGATTTGCTCGATTCGCTGCGCAAGCTGGCTTCGGTAAATCGCTACATCGTGGTGGTGGTGACGCACGAACTGAATCTTGCCGCGGAATACGCCGACCAAGTGGCGCTGCTGCAGCGCGGGCGCTGTCTGCGTGTGGGCCCGCCGTCGAGTGTTTACCAGCGGGAATTGCTCGAGCAGGTGTTTCAGACGCCGCTGACGGTGGAAACCGGCCCCTCGGGCCGGCCGCGTGTCAATGTGTGGTCGGGAACGACTCCCGGGCGGCCTTAACCGATTTTGTGGATGCACATGAGCGCCGCGGTTTTTATAACGCGGTTTGAACAATCAACAGTGGGCACCGGCGTGCGACAGCGCACCGTGGCGCCCCTTCGAATCATCGCAGACCTCGTGCTCGGGAAGACGGGCGACCGCAATGTGGTCGCACTCGCAAGAGAGACCGTCGCCGCCGCGCGACTGTAAGGCGGGAAAGTAGCTGGCAGGCCACTGCGGCGAGACGCTCGTGGGCGTAAATGTCGATCGAGATTTGATCGCATTCGCTCGTCACGGGCAGCGCTGCGGGAAGGTTGCCGGCATGCAGGACCGCCCAGCCAGGAGACCGGCGAAGTCTGCAGCCCGTGCAATTTCCAGAAATTGCACCGGACAACCTAGTGCTCCCGCGCGTGAGGGAGCAGAGGAGACCTATGAAACTCGCCGCTCTGCGTTTGTCGTTTCTTGCTTTATTTTTTCTGCTGCTTCCCCATACCGCACAAGCCCAGGAACACTCTTTGGACGCCCATATTTCCGGCACCCTGCTCGATCCGAGCGGCGCGGGTGTTGCCAGAGTGCAGATCGCGGCGCGCTCGGATGTTGACCGGAACGCGCCCCGGTTCACGGCCATTTCGTCGGACGACGGCGTTTATGATCTGGCCCTCCCGGCGGGCCGCTATCATGTTTCGTTCGTGCGTGAATCCTTTCTGGCCCGCGACATTGCACTGGATCTGGCGGCCGGTGAACGGCGCAGGATCGATTTAAGTCTCGACCTCGAGCGGCTCTCGGCCAGCGTGGTGGTGACCGCGCAAGCCGAACCCACGCTCGCGGATCAAACCACCGCCCCGGTGACGGTGATCACCAAGGAAGAGATTGCCGAGCGCCAGGCCGTCACTCTGCCGGATGCGCTGCTGTTTGCTCCGGGGATAGCCATCGGCCGCACGGGACCCGAAGGCGGGACGGCCTCCGTCTTTCTTAACGGCGGCAATTCAAATTTCGTCAAAGTGCTGGTGGACGGCGTACCGATCAACCCCCCGGGCGGGGCCGTGGACTTCTCCGATCTGTCGCTCGACAACATCGATAAGGTGGAGATTGTGCGCGGCGCGGAGAGCGCCATCTATGGCACCGACGCGGTTTCCGGAGTGATTCAGCTTTTCACCCATCGCGGCGAGACGCGTGTTCCGGAGTTCAGCGTATACGGCGAAGGCGGAGATTTTTCCGCGGGCCGGGGAGGCGCACAGCTCAGCGGATTGCTCGGCGCGTTCGATTATTCCGCTGCGGCATCGTACCTTTCGACGGACGGACAGGGGCCAAACGACGATTTTCTGAACCGCACCGTCTCCGGGAATTTCGGTTATCGGATCAGTGCGAGCAATCGACTGCGGCTCGCGTTGCGCAACAATGACAGCAACGCCGGCATTCCCGGACAGACCCTGTTGGAGCCGCCCAGCCTGTATCAAAAATATTTCCAACGCATTTTTAGCGCCAGTGCGCGGTGGGAGTTTGCCGCTGGCAGACACTGGCATCACGAAATCAGCGGCGGCGAGTCGTACACGCACCAGGTAAACGATAATCCGCTGCAGAGCTTTTACGCCACCGATCCAAATGCCTTTTGCCCGCAGTCGAATCCCACAGCTGTGCCGACCGCGGAATTTTGCGATTTTACGGGTTACAGCCGCTTTGCCTACAACCGCGCGAACGTAGACGCGCAAACCAGCTACGTGCTGGCAAATTTCGCGGTTACCGCGGGCTATCAATACGAAGTAGAAAACGCCTTCCTGACGTCCATCGACGTTCCCCATGCGCGCCGCAACAACCAGGCCGGTTATCTGGACTTCCGCTACCGCCCGCAACGCCGCGTTTCACTGAATTTCGGGGGTCGCGCCGAGGACAATGCCAATTTTGGAACGCGTGTGGTTCCGCGCCTGGGAGCTGCGGTCGCGCTGCACTACGGCAAGGGTTTTTGGGGCGACACCCTGTATCGCGTGTTCTACGGCGAGGGCATCAAGGAGCCGCGCTTTGACCAGACTTACGGCGACAACTTCGGGGATTTCGGAAATCCGTCGCTGAAGCCTGAGGCGAGCAAGACCTGGACGAGCGGCATCGAGCAAAAGCTGCTCGATGACCGTATCCGCTTATCTGCCGAATATTTCTACAGCCGCTTCTACGATATCGTGAGCTTCGTGTTTTGCACCGCCGACGCGCCGCCCTCAACTGGGAATTCCTGCAACGTGGATGTTCCGGGAACGGTTCCCGGCCAGAGCTTTGGCTATTACTTCAACACGGACCTGGCGCTGGCCCGCGGAGTAAACTTTAGCGGCGAAGCCAAGCTTGCGCACTGGCTGACTTTGGCGGGCAACTACAGCTATGACGACACGCTGGTGGTTAGCGCGCCGAACGCTTCTGATCCGACCGAGACGGCTGGCAACCGGCTGCTGCGCAGACCGCCCAATTCCGGGTCGCTCACGCTGAGTGGGCGATTTCATCGATGGAACTTCCTGGTGGACGGATATTTCTCCGGCGTGCGCACCGACAGCGATTTTCTGGGCTTGGGATACACACGCAATCCCGGGTACGCGCGATTCGACATGGCGGCCAGCTACCGCCTGGGTCACGGTGTGGCGCTCTATGGGCGAGCCGAGAATCTTCTCAACCGGCAATACCAGGACGCCCTGGGCTATCCCGCGCTTGGCCGCGACGTGCGCGCGGGCGTCCGATATACGTTCAGCGGGCGGAACTAATGCCTGAACGCGAGGCGATTCTCTTCTGCTGGAGCGGCGGCAAGGACAGCGCCATGGCCTTGTACACCCTTCTGCGGCAAGGCCAGTACCGCGTGGCGGCGTTGCTCACGACCGTCACGGAAGGATACGAACGCATCAGCATGCACGGGGTGCGGCGCGCGCTGCTCAAGCGCCAGGCGGAGTTGATCGGCTTGCCGCTGCACGAGGTGCGCATTCCGCCGGAGTGCGTGAATCCGACGTACGAAGCGCGCATGGAGGCGGCTTTGCGCTTCTACTTTGAGAAAGGCGTTCGCAAGGTCGCCTTCGGCGATATTTTTCTGGAGGATCTGCGCCTCTACCGCGAGAAAAATCTTGCGCGCATCGGGATGACCCCTCTTTTCCCCATCTGGAAAAGAGACACGCGCGAGTTAATCCGATTTTTCCATGCCCAGCGCTTTCGTTCCGTGGCGGCATGCATCGACGGCAAGATGCTGCCGAGCCATTTCGCGGGACGCGAGCTGGATGCGGCGTTCTTCGACGAACTGCCGCCGGGGGTCGATCCCTGCGGAGAAAACGGCGAGTTCCACACCTTCGTTTTCGACGGACCGATTTTCAAGAGCCCGGTGCGTTTTGCTACCGGCGAAGTCGTGGAACGGAATTCCTTTTTATTTTGCGATCTTTTGCCCGTGGAGGAGGACAAAAATGAAAACCTTGTGGCCTGAAAGCGAACCACTCATGATGCGCGCCTTGTTGGCGATGGTCATGATCGTGATGGCGGCGGCTCTGCGCGTTGCGCCGCATCCCTGGAACTTTACGCCGATTGGAGCCATGGCGCTTTTCTCCGGAGCCCTGTTGCGGGATCGCCGCCTGGCCTTTGTCTTTCCCTTGCTGGCGCTGTTTCTCGGAGATTGCTTTATCGGCTTCCACGCTTTGATTCCCGTGGTGTACGCGAGCTTTCTCATCAATGTGGCGATAGGACTTTTTATTGAGAATCGCCGGACGATTCCGTGGATCGCTGCGGCGACGCTCGTGGGCGCCATGCAATTCTTCGTGATTACCAATTTTGCGGTGTGGGCTTACGGGCTTTCCTACCCGCGAACTCCGGGAGGACTCCTGTCTTGCTACTTTGCGGGCATACCGTTTTTCTCGAACACCCTCGCTGGCGACGCTCTGTACTCGGCGGTATTGTTCGGCGGCTTCGCTTTTGCTGAGCGAAGCGTTCCCGCGTTGCGCGCCGATGTCGTGCGCCACGCGCAATAGCTGAACTCGGCTCCGAGGGGCCTTTCGGACATGGACGAGCGAAAAATGCCAGCGTCCCGCGCGGTTCCGGCTGCAACACCGCAAGAATGCCCCCGCGTCGGCGTGGGGGTGCTGATCATCGATGAAGGGAACCGGGTTCTGCTCACCTTGCGGACGCGTCCTCCGGAAGCCCAATCTTGGAGCATCGTTGGCGGCAAACTCGACTATCTCGAGGCCCTCGAAACTTGCGCGATTCGCGAGGCCCGGGAGGAAGTCGGAGTCGAAGTGGCGCTTGATGGTTTGCTGTGTGTCACCGACCATCTCCTGCCCGAGGAGAATCAGCACTGGGTTTCGCCGGCTTACCTCGGACGTGTTAAGCAGGGCCGCGCGAAGAATTGCGAACCGCAAAAAACGCTGGATGTTCGCTGGTTCGCTCTCGATCAGTTGCCGCCGAACCTGACCGTGACTGCGCGCAACGCCATCGAGGCCTACCGTCGCCGAACGGCCTAGGGCCAAGCCCGCTGATGCTATAATCTTTGTTCCATTATGGCTAAGACGGCAGCAGAAGAAACGTCGCTCCCGCCGGAAGTACTGGTGAAGTATGAGCCGGTGATCGGCTTGGAAGTCCACGTCCAGCTTTTGACCAACACCAAGATTTTTTGCGGCTGTTCGACGCGTTTCGGCGACCCTCCCAATTCCAATGTCTGCCCGGTGTGTCTCGGATTGCCCGGTTCCTTGCCGGTGCTGAACAAGCGCGCGGTGGAGATGGCCATGCGCGCTGCGCTGGCGCTGAACTGTACGGTTCGTGACCATTCGCGCTTTGCGCGTAAGAATTATTTCTATCCCGACCTGCCCAAAGGCTATCAAATTTCGCAGTACGAATTGCCCCTGGCCACCGGCGGCTGGCTGGAGATCGAGCATGCCGGCGCGCGCAAGCGCATCGGCATCACGCGCCTGCACCTTGAAGAAGACGCGGCCAAGAACCTGCACGAAGGCTTTGCGGAATCGGCGGACAAGGCCTATATCGACTACAACCGCGGGGGCACGCCGCTGAGCGAGATCGTTTCCGAGCCGGACATGCGCGCGCCCGAGGAAGCCCACGCGTACCTGACCGCGCTGAAACAGATTTTGCTGTACACCGCGGTGAGCGATTGCAACATGGAAGAAGGTTCGCTGCGCTGCGACGCGAACGTAAGCGTGCGGCTGCGCGGTGCCAGCGAATTCGGCACCAAAGTGGAAATCAAAAATCTGAATTCCTTCCGCTTTGTGCAGAAGGCCATCGAGTTCGAGATTGAGCGGCAAATCGCGGTGCTCGAAAGTGGCGGCCGCGTGGCGCAGGAGAGCCGCTTGTGGAACCAGGCCGAAAGCCACACGGTCTCGATGCGCTCGAAGGAGAAGGCCCACGATTACCGGTATTTCCCGGAACCGGATCTTTTGCCCGTGCATATCAGCGCGGCGTGGCGTAACGGTGCGCTAAAGAGTCTGCCGGAACTGCCGGAGGCGAAACGATTGCGTTTCGTGCAGGCCTTCGCCATCACCCCCTATGACGCCGAAGTGCTGACGGCCTCGCAAACGCTGGCGGATTATTTTGAGGCCGTGGTCCAAGCCGGGGCGCCGGGGAAAAGCGCTGCCAACTGGATGCAAACGGAATTGCTGCGGCGTTTAAAGGACGCGGGAAAAGAAATCGCGGACAGCCCGGTTTCGCCCGCGGCCCTTGCCGAACTCCTGAAGCTCGTCGAATCCGGCAAGATCACCGGGGCCATCGGGAAAAAAGTGTTTCCCATCATGTTTCTGTCCGGCCGGGCCGCCGGCGATATCGTGGCATCCGAAGGACTGGCGCAGAGCAGCGATACCTCCGCGATCGAAGCCATGGCGCGCGAGGTGATCGAAAACAACCCCGACAACGTGGCGAAATTCAAGGGCGGCAACCAGGGGGTGTTCAAGTTTTTCGTGGGCCAGGTGATCAAGGCCTCCCGCGGGCAGGCCAACCCGCAAGTCGTAAATGACGTGCTACGGAAATTGCTCTCGTAATTCCACTTTTTCCCGGGGGGCCATGGCGTGGCGAAAACTGCTTTAAAGGTTGGCGACCAGGCGCCGGACTTCCAGCTTCTCGACCCGAGCGGCAAAGTAGTGGCGCTCAAGGATTTTAAGGGCCAGAAGGTGGTGATTTATTTTTACCCCAAGGCCGGCACGCCCGGTTGCACCATCGAGGCCGGCGAATTTCGCGATTTGCGGGCGAAGTTTGCCGAGCAGGACGTCGCGGTTTTAGGCGTCAGCGCCGACGCGCCAAAACTGCTGGCGGGATTTACTGCCAAGCAAAAGTTGAATTTTACCTTACTGAGCGATCCCCAGCACCAGATGATCGAAGCCTACGGCGCGTGGCGCATGAAAAAATTCATGGGCCGCTCGTTCATGGGCATTGTGCGCAGTTCCTATCTGATTGGCCGGGACGGGAAAATCGCTCAAGTCTGGGACCACGTGAAGGCCAAGGGCCACGCCGCGGAAGTATGCGATGCGCTCAGCTAGGCCTTGCTCGGGGGGGCAAAGTCCAAGAGCAGACAGGCGGGTACTGTCCGAGCTCAAGCTGCGACCCGGCAAAACGAGTTCCCGCTTCAAGCCTCTGAAGCGTGGCGGGCGGCAGCTCATCCATCGCAACCCTGGCTGCGAGCGGCCTAGAGGTGAAAAACAAAGTCGTCAGAGCCGGTTTGTCGCGGTTCGATCAACATGTTGTCGATGAGGCGGGTCTTGCCGAGATAGACGGCCAGCAAGAGGTAAACGGGGCGACTCACTCTGGCGACCGGCTCGAAAGACTCGGCGTCCACGATTTCCGCGTAGTCGATCCCGGCCAGGGGTTCAGAAGCAAGGACGCGGCGCAGCGTGTTTTGCAGCTCTAGGGCGTCGCGCGTGCCCCGGCTTAGCTCTTCTTTCGCGGCCGCGAGCGCGCGATACAGGACGGCCGCGGCGGCGCGTTCCTGCGGCGTCAAGTAAACGTTGCGCGAGGACATCGCCAGGCCGTCGCTTTCGCGAATAATTGGCCCCAGAACAATTTGCGACTCGAGATTCAGGTCGCGCGCCATCACCGCTATCAAGCGCGCTTGCTGGGCATCCTTGCGGCCAAAATAAGCAAAATGCGGCTGCACGATGTCGAGTAGCTTCAGCACCACGGTGGTCACGCCGCGAAAATGTCCCGGACGGCTCCGCCCTTCGAGCCGTTCGCTCAGGCCTTCGACGTTCACGTAAGTAGAAAAGCCCGGCGGATACATCTCGACCGCTTCCGGTAGAAAAAGTCCGGCGACTCCGGCAGAGGCCAGTTTTTCAGAATCTTTTTCGAGCGTGCGAGGATACTTCGCGAAATCTTCGTGCGGACTAAATTGCTTGGGATTGACAAAAATCGAAGCGATCACCGGATCGCAATCTTGCCGCGCCCGCGCGACGAGCGAGAGATGACCCGCATGCAGCGCGCCCATGGTCGGAACCAGGCCAATAATCCTGTTTTCCGCGCGCGCCTGGCGCGCAGTTTCCTTCATCCATGAAATGGTGCGGATGGTGTCCAATGGATGGGCCGGGCGCGCTAGGCTGCGGCTCCCGTGAGGCGCTCACGATAGAAGTGCATCAGGTCGGTCAACACAGGTTGCGCGCCGAGTTGCCGCAGCAAAGTGGCGATCTGCCCGCGGTGATAGGTTCCGTGATTCACCACATGCTGCATGGATTGCCAAAGTGGATTGCGATAGAGGCCGAATTTGAAGGTGCGATATTCCAGAACCGTGTCCAGGTTCGCCTGCGTAAGCCTGCCCGCGAAGGCCAGCAACGCCGCTTCCTGCGAACTCCAGTGCTGGCCAAGAGCTCTGACCGTGTCCAGATGCTTCAAGTCGGGAAATGCAGCGGGCGAGCGGCCCTCAAACCGTTCGAGCCACACCCACTCCCCGCTGCAGATGTGCACGAGGGTGTCTCGCACGGAGGAAAAGCTGGAGCCGAGGGGACGCGTATATTGCTCCGCGGCCAGCGCGGATGCAGCGTCCAGGGCGCGGCGGTTAGCCCAGGCGTTGTAGTCGAACAAGACGCGCATTTCTTCTGGCGACATGGCCCTCCCCAGTGTCCTCTTTATGCTTAGTCTGCTACCGGGACGGTCCTAGGTTGCGCAACGCCGAGTCCCGAGTGATAAGACTCGCGGTCGGAGGGAAACGACCCGCTACGCACGTCGTCGCAGTATTCCCGCACCGCTCCGGAGATGATTTCCCCGATGTTGGCATACTGCCGCGTAAATTTCGCAGTGTGGCCAAAATTCAGGCCGAGCATGTCGTGAATCACGAGGACTTGCCCGTCGCAGTCGGGGCCGGCGCCGATGCCGATCGTCGGAATACGCAGCTCGCGCGTGATCTGCGCGGCCAGTTCGCGCGGAACGGCCTCCAGCACAATGGCAAATGCTCCGGCAGCCTCTACGGCGCGCGCATCGCGCAACAGTTGCGCGGCGGAGTCGGCGTTCTTGCCCTGCACGCGGTAACCGCCGAGCGCGTTCACCGACTGCGGCGTCAGTCCGATGTGGCCCATCACCGGGATTTCCGCTTCGCTCAGGCGCACGATCAGCTCGAGGCGCCGTTCCCCGCCCTCGATTTTCACCGCCTCGGCTCCCGCTTCTTTCACAAAGCGCACGGCGTTGCGCAGCGAATCGGCGGGGTCCGTGTGATAGCTGCCGAAAGGCATATCCACCACGAGCAGCGCGCGTTTGGTGCCCCGGCGCACCGCGGCCGCATGGTGCAGCATATCCTGCATGGTTACCGACAGCGTGTTTTCCTGACCGAGCACCACCATGCCCAGCGAATCGCCCACCAGCAGCACATCGACGCCCGCTTCATCGAGCAGCCGCGCGGTGGGGTAGTCGTAAGCCGTCAGACAGGTGATTTTTTGTTTTGCGGAATTTGCCGCGGCGGATTTTCGCTGCAGCAATTCGGGCACGGTCACTTTCCCGCCGCCCGCTGGGGGAAGAACGCTCATCTTGGCCTCCGGTGCCGTTCCCTAAGCGCGGGATACAGCCCTGTACCTCCGCGAAGAATAGCAAAGTTCGATGCTTAAGACCATAGATTTTGCTCCTCGGGGCCGGTCATAAAACGATCGCCCATGCTCGAGGAAGCTCAGGTGGCGAGCGCAGCGGTCAGGAAGAAGGCGCTTGCGCGCGGCCCTTCCACTGGCCGCCCCGGCCGAGCCAGAATCGGACGGCGCTGAGGAGTGTGGCCTGCGCGTAAAATACCGCCGTCAGGGGCAGCAGCAGCGTCCATGCGGGCGACAGACGATAATAGCGAATGGTCGGAAGAAACGACGCGGCCAGCAAAACGCTGGAGACTGCGCCGAGTGTGCGTGAGACGGGCGCGCCCGCAAAGAGTAAGACGACCGGCGCGATGTAGGTCAGAAACAGCCCGACGATCGTGAGGAATAACAGTGACGCGGAATAGCGGAGTTGCGTGAACGCAGTGCGGGCAATCATGTCGCGAATTTCGCCAAAGCTTCGGTAATCGCGCAGGCTGACGCTTGATCGCGTTACCCCCATCCAAAGGCGCCCGCCCGCGGTTTTTACCGCGCGGGCCAGCGTGCAGTCGTCGATGAGCGCGTCGCGAATCGCGGCCAGGCCTCCGATGCGCTCTAGGACTTTACTGCGAATCAGGAGACAGCCGCCCGCGGCCCCGGCGGTGCGCGAGCGGGGATTGGCGATCCACCGCGGAGGATAGAGCTGCAGGAAAAAATAGACGAACGCGGGAATGAGTAGCTTTTCCGGAAAAGTACGGGCGCGCAGCAGGACCATCAGAGACGCGAGGTCCAGGCGGTCGTTTTCCGCGCGAGTCACCAAGCGCCGCAAGGTGTCCGGCGCGTGCTCTACATCGGCGTCTGTAAACCATAAATATTCAGCAAGCTCCTCAGCCTTCGCGGCCAGCCTGTGGCGCGGGACGGGATCCGGGGAGTCTTCGGTCCCTGGCCCCGGTCCGGAGCAGGCCGCCCGCACCCCTTCGTTGAGGGCCCACAGCTTCCCGGTCCAGCCCTCGGGCAGCGGCCTGGCAGAATGAACCGTCAAGAGTTCCTCGCCGCGATTTTCCGCAGCGACGCGTTTCGCCACCTCCGCCGTGCCGTCGTCGCTGTGGTCATCGATGAGCAGGACGTGAAAGGTCCCGTGATAGTCCTGTTCTAGGAGCGCCGCGACGGTGACTCCGATGGTTGCGGCTTCATTGCGCGCCGGAACAATGGCGCAGACGCGGGGGAAATCCTGCGGGGCGGAAATCGTGCGGTGATCGTCGTCGAACTTGGCGATACGCCAGAACGCGCCGCGGAAGAACACCAGGTAAATCCAAACGCCGGCGCAGAGCACGGCGACAGCGGCAGGGAAGGAAATGCTCACGACTCCGCGGGCGCGGCCCTTTGCGGTTGCGGCACGGGCGTTTCCGTGCCGACGCCGTGCCAGCCAACCGGCCGTCCGCTGACCGCTTCCTTCACGGAGCGGAACAGCACCACGTACATGAGCTGGCGATAGTAAAAGCGCTGCAGGAGCACGGGCACAAGCAGGGACCAATCTTCGTCGCGCTCCAGCGCGAAGGCGATCACGCAGGTCAACACGTCGATCAGCAAAAACCCGATGAAGAACAAAACAGAGCGCAGCAGATCGTCTGTCGAGGAATGGATCTGCGGAATGTACGGGAAGTGCCACTTTTCCAGGGCCCACAAAATGACCGCGCCGAGGAACAGCAAGTCGATAATCGGAGAAATGAGTGGGAGCAAAACCTGGAACAGAAAGATATTCGGCAGCGCTATCCAGCCGAGAGTTCCGTACCTCGGCCGGAACAGGGTGTCCTTGTGTTTCCAGAAAGATTGCAAGGTGCCAAAGGTCCAGCGAAAGCGCTGGCGAATCAGCACGCCGGGCGTTTCCGGGGCTTCGGTCCAGGCGATCGCTTCTTCGTCATAGCTGATGCGCCAGCCAAGACGGCGGATGGCGATGGTCAAATCCGCGTCTTCGGCCACGGTGTCCGCGGTGATTCCTCCGGCGGCTTCCACGGCTTTCCTGCGCCACGCGCCGAGTGCTCCCGGCACCACGGTGATGCAATTGAGCAAGTCAAACGCGCGCTTCTCCATGTTCTGGCTGGTGATGTACTCAAGAGCCTGCCAGCGCGTGAGCCAGCGCGAACGGTTTCCCACCTTTACGTTTCCCGCTACCGCGCCCACCTGCGGATCGGAAAAATGGCGCAGCAGTTTGCTGATGGCGTCGGGCTCGATTTCCGTGTCGGCGTCGATGGTCACGATAATTTCCGTGTCGGCCGAGGCTACCCCGGCGCTCAAGGCCGCCGGTTTGCCGCGATTCACCTGGTGAATGATTTGCACCCTGGCGTCGCGCGCAAAATGTTCACGGAGCAGTTCGCCAGTCCTGTCCGTCGACCCGTCGTCGATGACCACCACGCGCAAGTCCGCAAAATCGGAAGCCAGCACGGAGGTCACGGTCTGCACGATCACGTTCTCTTCGTTGTGCGCGGGAATCAGCACGCTCGCAGTCGGCGGCGGAACCGAGAGCCGGTGTTTATCCGGCCGGCATTTTTCGATCAACGCCAGAATCCCGATGATGAGCGCCCGCCCGCTCACCAGTACGATACCCAGCATGAACACCGTGGCGATGCCCAGCCGGAACCAGTGATAAAGGCCAAAAATAAAGCCGTCCGCGCGGGCTTCGAGTTGTTCCTGGGTGGAAAGCGGCAGCATCACCTGGGCGCGCGTCTTTCCGAGCAGGTCGGGCACGGAAACGAAAGAGAAGCCCCGCGCGCGCAGGTCGTCGATCACTTGCGGGAGCGCGATGATGGTTTGCGAGCGGTCTCCGCCGCCGTCGTGAAACAAAATAATGTTTCCGTCGCTGGCTTGCTGCAAGACCTGGTCGACGATTTCACCCGCGGGGGTGGGCTTTCCATTCACCAGCTGCCAGTCGTGCGGATCAATCCTCTGGCCGATGATCAGGTAGCCCATGTCCTGCGCGAAAGGCAGCTGCGCGACTTCTTCGGCATATTCCGGCTGATGATCGATGCCGTAGGGCGGGCGGAACAAAATGGTTTTTACGCCCAAGGTGCTTTCGATCAAGCGCTGCGTCAGGTTGAGTTCCCACCGCGCCTGGGTCTTTGAGATTTCGTCCCAGGCCGGGTGGGTGTAGGTGTGGTTGCCGATTTCATGTCCTTCGGCGTATTCGCGGCGCAGCAATTCCGGCGATTGGCTGGCGTCGAGGCCAATCACAAAAAATGTGGCGGGCACATGCTCACGTTTAAGGACGTCCAGGATTTTCGGCGTCCAGCGCGGGTCTGGTCCGTCGTCGAAGGTGATGGCGATTTTCTTGTTCGCGGCGCCGATTTGATCGATGTTGTAGGAACGCGGATAGGCGTCGTACTTTTCGCCGGTGAAAAGATCGGAGTTGGGGTCGTAGGTAAAGCTGCGTTTGCCGTCTTTGGGGGTGTCCACAAAGTGCCAGATGTCGCCGTCGCCCTCGAGGATCAGATCCGGCCCCGGTGGAACATCGGTGAGTTTGTTGCGCGCGGCGTCATCCGGCCGCGTGGCGTCCCAGATGGGCCAGATGGAAGTGTCCGCCGAGCCCAGGCGCCAGAGGGCCGTGCCCTGCACCCCCAGACGCTCGCAGGCGCGCAGCTCGTTGTAAGCGGTGACCGCATCGAGCATCCACACCTGGTGCACATGGTTCTGTTCATCGGAATAGGAATAATGGGGATTGAGGGACGCCGGATCGAAATCCACTTGCGCTTCGGATTCGTAGGCGTGCAGCAAGGCTTCCTGAATGGTCAGGGTTTCCGAGGTGACCGGCTTGTTCTTGCTCGTGAGCGTCCAGTCATACGCATAGCTGCCGACGGTGACCACGATTTTCTGCGCCGGGACTTCTTCAAGCACCTGCCGGAGATTTTCGACAAACCAGTCCTGCGAGGCGATGGGACCCGGCGGCGAAGACAGCCAGTGCTCGTCGTAATTCATCAGCACGATGGCATCGGCCTGCTGCCCGAAGAATTCGTAGTCGTAGGCGTCGTCGCGTGCGGGAAGGGCGATCATCAACTTCAGTCCCGCGCCGTGCATTCCCGCGGCCAGCTCCGCGGCAAATTCGCGATAGTGCTTTTGGCTGTCGTCGGGGACTTCCTCGAAATCCACGACGATGCCGGCTTCATGGGCTTGCTGGGCAAATTGCACGAGTTCCTGCGCGAGTTTGTGGCGCGCCCCGGGGCTGGCCAGCATTTCCACCATTTCCTTGATTTTCCAGGTCACGCCGTCGTAGTTGTTCAGCAAACCCATCATGGGCAGTTCGATGTTGGCGGTTTTCATCCACTGATGCAGCT
The DNA here is from genome assembly GCA_049516615.1 of Candidatus Acidiferrum sp. GTDB lineage: Bacteria > Acidobacteriota > Terriglobia > Acidiferrales > UBA7541 > Acidiferrum. Next base: position 41,156 of record JBEKSZ010000006.1, read on the forward strand.
TGTCTTCCTTCAAAATGGCCACAGCGTCGGGGGGCGCGCTTTTCGATGTGCGCTGGCCGTGTTCGTAGTCCACGATGGTGATGGCGCCATCGGCACTGACGGCGTGCAGTTGCTCCGGCAAGAGCAGATCGAGGTCTTTGTAATGCTTTCTGAGCGAAGCCAGACTGTTGGGATCCCAGCTAACGAAGAAGGCGGCGCGCAAGGGATCGTAGCTGGCGGGAATGCTGCCAAGATGCGCCACGCGGCGTTGCCGGCCTTCACGCGCGGGGGTGGGCTTTTTCTTCAGCTTCAGCGCGTGCAATCCGGGGTTGGTGCTGGGCAGCAAGCCTGCGGGCAGTTCCACGCTGACCGCGATGGTGACAAAAAAATAGGCCAGCAGCAGCGTCAGGCACAGCGCGGAAATCTCCAGCACCCGGCGCGTGCGGCGCCAGCGGACCCGTTCTTCATCGTAAAAGATTGGCCTGCGTTCCTTCATTTACTCCCGCAACGACCGAGTTGCCGGGCGTTCTCCGTCGCCAGCAGACCTGGCGTACCGATTGCTGATACTTCATTGTAAGATGCGTTTCATAGATGAAGCGAGTTTTCTCTGATGTCTTTGTCGTCTCCCTGGTCGCGTTGCTGGCGGGCCTCGGCCTGCGCCTGTTGTTCATCCTGAAATTTCCTGCCACTTCCGGCGATACCGTGCTGTACGAGCAGATGGCCACAAACTGGCTGCAGCACCATGTGTATGCCATGAACGTCGACGGGGCCATTACCCCGGTGGACATGCGCATGCCGGGATATCCGGCATTTCTCGTGCTGATATATCTGCTGACCGGAAAAATCGGAGCGGCGGCACATCTTTCCGTGATGCTGGCCCAGGCTTTGGTGGATCTGGCGAGCTGCCTGGTGATTGCAGCGCTCGGCGTGCTGCTGGTTGTAATCGTCGATGGCCGGGCGCGAGTGAAGGCGGTGTTCTTTGCCGGACTTTGGCTGGCGGTGTCCTGCCCTTTCATCGCCAACTACTCCGCCACCCTGTTGACGGAAACGCTCGCGGTGTTCCTGACGGCCGTCGCCTTGATTTTTGTGGTGGCCCTCGCAACGGGCAGCGGCCATGTGGTATTTCCCCCGGCCTGGCGGCTGTCGCATCGCCCCTGGCACCATCGCGTCCCGGCGATGTGCATGGGTTTGGCGGTTGGCGCCGGCACCCTCTTCCGGCCCGAGACGCCATTGTTGCTCATGGCCGCGTGGATGGGCACGGCTCTGGTGCTCTGGCCGCACGGGAAATTTCGCCAGTGGCTGCGCATCGCGGCATTCAGCGGAATGGCCTGCGTGCTGCCGCTGCTGCCCTGGGCGGTGCGCAACGCCATCACCCTGCACGAGGTGCAATTTCTGGCCCCCAGAAATTCCAATCTGCCGAGTGAACTTGTACCCCGGGGTTTTATGGCCTGGGAAAAAACCTGGCTGTTTCGCGTGCGCGATGCCTATCAGGTCTCCTGGAAGCTCAACGGCGAAGCCATCGAGATCGACGCCATTCCGGCGCGGGCCTTCGACAGCGCCGAGGAAAAGGTGCGCGTGGGGGAAATTCTGGAGCGCTACAACGACGATTTGACCATCACCCCGGAGGAGGACGCGGCCTTCGGGGAACTGGCGCGCGAACGCACGACGCGCCATCCGCTGCGAACCTATCTGCTCTTGCCAGCCGCGCGCGCTGTGACTTTGTGGTTCACGCCGCGGATCGAGCTGCTGCCTTTCTCGGGGACGGTGTTCCCGCTGAAGCAGTCGTGGTACGACGATCGCACCGACCAGCGCGTGACGGTGGGGTTTTTCTTTTTGAATATTTTTTACGGCCTCTCGGGGATCTGGGGCGCTTGGCGCTTGTGGCGATGGAACCGCGCGGTGCGCCCGGCGCTGCTCACGCTGGCAATTTTTGTGCTGCTGCGGACAGCCTTTCTCACCACGCTCGAAACGCCCGAGCCGCGCTATGTGCTCGAATGCTATCCCGTGCTGCTCGCGTTGGGGGCTACGCTGTTTGCCAGGTCCCACGGGGAGGCCGCGGCAAGCGCGGGCGCCTAGGGCTGCCGCGGCAAAAAAATTCCCGCGGTGTTTACGGCCGGGCTATTTGGCGCGCAGCGCCGCAGGCGGGGCTCGGGCGGCTAGCGCTCTTCCACGGGTTCGGGATGTATCGTGACACGATATATCTGGGGAAAATGTTCTTTCACGCGGTCTTCGAGGGCCGCGGTTACGTCGTGGACCTGGGTGATGGGGAGACTGCTGTTCATGATGCAGTGGCAGGTTACCACGATGCGATGCTCGACCTGACGCACGCGGACGTCGTGGCAGTTAACCAGTTCGTGGTATTCAGAAGCCAGTTTGTTGGTGAAGGCCTCGATGGCGCGCGAAAGCTGCTTCATTTCTCCGGCGCCGGCATCGGGCGTGGCGATGTGATGCCCGAGCGGCTCGATGTGAATGGTGACTTCCATGGCGCCGCTGCGCAGTTCGCGGATGTCGTCTTCTAGCTCCGTGGCTTGGCGGTGCGCGTCGCGCAGGCTCAGCTGTTCGTCGACTTCCAGATGCAATTCGACGAAAAGCTTACCGTCCTGTTGCAGGGCGGTGATGTCGTGGATGGCCAGACCACGCTTTTGCGACATGGCGCGGATGGCTTCAAACAGATGCTCGCCTTGCGGGGCGCGTGGTTCGGCGTGGACCATGACGTCCGAGGGCACGATTTCCCCGATGCGTTTTTCGATGGCGTCGCTGAGGGCATGGACCTGTTCAAGGCTGGCGGTGCGCGCCACGCTGACGGTGGCGTCGACAAAGTGGCGATTGCCCGCGCGGCGCACGCGGATGCGGTCGACGTCGAGGACCCCGTCCATGCCGGCCACGGCGCGGGCGATGGTTTGCTGCAAACCTTCCGGGGCGACGTCGAGCAGGGCGTCCAGGGTGCGCTTGCCGAGTTGCGAGCCGACCCACAGGATCACCGCGGCGACCACCAGGCCGGCTATGGCGTCGGCATAAATCAGTGACGGGACGTTCCAGGTTTCACCGGCCCAGACCAGGCCGATTCCCGCGATGACCACCATGGTGCTCCAGACATCGGTCGAGAAATGCAGGGCGTCGGCTTCCAGAGCTTCGCTGGCGTATTTCCTGGCCGTGTGTGACAACGCGCGCGAGCGCGTGATGTCGATGGCCAGAGCGCCGAACAGCACGAGAATGGCGGTCAGGCTCGGTTGAATGTGAACGTGGTGGAAGAACAGGCGATTGAAGGCTTCGTAGATGATGTACAGGGCGGTCACGAGCAGCAAGGCGGTTTCAACAAAGGCGGAAAAATTCTCGAATTTGCCGTGACCGTAGGGATGGCGCTCGTCGGCGGGCTGGTCGGAGACGCGGACGGAGAGATAAGTGATCACCGCGGCCAGCAGGTCGAGAGAAGAGTGCAGGGCTTCGGACAGGACCCCCAAGCTGCCGGTACGTAGTACGAGAAAGCTCTTGAGCGAGACCAGCAACACCGCGGAGCCCACACTGAGGAGCGCGGCGCGCTTTTTCTCGCGAGCCATTTCGTTGTGTTGGGCCAATAGCATTGGCCCGCTTAGACTACCTCAAGTGCGCTGGATTTGCCGTGTCGCGAGGCCAGCCCGGGACGCGAGCGGCACCTCGGTCGTTGGGGCCTCGCGAGCGCTATCGCGCGTCTTGGCCCAGCGGCCAAGAACTGGCCGGCGGGGGTTCGCGGGGTTAGAGCGGGACAAAGCGCAGGGCGGCGGAGTTCATGCAGTAACGCAAGCCCGTGGGCCTCGGGCCGTCAGGGAAGACGTGGCCGAGGTGCGCGTCGCAGAGGGTGCATTTTACTTCGCGCTCGGCGGTGCCGAAGGTCACGGAGATTCGTTCGTAGAGGTTTTCCGGGGCGATGGGGGCCGAAAAGCTCGGCCAGCCGGTGCCGGAGTCGAACTTGCTGCGGGAATCAAAGAGCGCGTTGTCGCAGTCGATGCAGCGGTACAGGCCGCGAGCGTACTCTTTGTCGAGGGGGCCGGAGAAGGCCCACTCGGTGTCGGCTTTGCGAGTCACCTCAAACTGCAACTGCGTGAGCTGCTTCCGCCAGGCCTCGGCGGTCTTGCGCACCTTCGGCAGGGTCACGATACCCGCGGGTGTGCCATCCGGGGCGAATCGCGCGATTTTTACCGGGGCGGCGTCTTCTCTCCCGTCCCTCTCAGGAAAAGAAGACGAGAGCACGCGCTCGACACCCAGCAAGAGACCTGTGGCGGCTACGCTGGCGGCTCCGAAGATCAAGGCGCGTCGGGTGGTGTCGTTCATGGGGTTTGCCTAGACGCTCCATTTCTCTGCGGGGAGCGTGTCTCGGCCGAACGCGTTCGCGGCCAGGTTCTCGCCGCTCGCCCCGACCAGAAGGACCGCGGGGGGGCCTGCGGGTGCAGTGCGCATGGCAAGGCGGCGTGAAGCCGGCGCCCTCGAGAAGAGCTATTTGGCGGCCAGCTGCGGGGCGGCCAGCAGCGGGAGGCGCTGCGGTTCGCCGCGGGCGCCGCGAATTTCCAGTTCCTCAAAGAGCAGCGAGGGGGCCACGACGCTCGCGGGTAGGCCGTTTTGCGCCGAGCCGAAAGCGCCGAAGGCGGTGCCCGCGAAACCCGCTACCTGGGTTTGCATGTAGTTGTAGACGAAGCTGTCGTTGCCGACGGCGGAGACGTTGCGCAGGGCACGGGCATTCAGACCGATGATGCGCGCGCCCCGGACCAATTCTTCGCGGCCATCGTCAGGGTAGAGGCGATAGACAACCAGGGGAAGACGGTCGCCGGTCCCCGCGCCGCCGCCGAAGCTGGCGAGCAGTTCCTGAAACTCCTCCTGGTGCAGCAGGCTGATGGAGGGATTGTCCATTTCGCGGACCACGATGCAGTAGGGCAGTTTTTCCGAGCGGCATTCATCGAGAAATTTCTTTTTCATCTCCGCCGGGGAGATGGCGTCGCTGGCGGTAAACAGCAGGTTGCTCATGGTGGGCATGGCGTCGCTCAGAAATGCGGCGCGACCGTGCCCGTTCGAGCCGCCAAAATCCGGACCCGGGCGGCGGGACATCAATTCCCCCTTGAGAGTACCGTTCTTTACCAGGGTGACCTTCTGAGCGCGCACGCCTTCTTCATCGACGGCATATCCGCCAAGCAGCGGCTGGCCCTCGTAGCTGCTGAGCGTGGGGTCGTCGACCACTGTGACACCGGCGGGTAGAACGCGCGCACCGATGCGGGTGACCCAATCGCTCTTGCCGCCCAAGTTGGTGAGCAACTGTTCCATCACCGGGCTGAAAGAGATCGGGGGACGCGCACCGTTGCTCGCGGGACCAAGGACTTCGGCAACGAGCGGGGCGGCGGCGCGGGCCTCAAAGAGCACGGGACCCGTATAGTCCTGAGCCGCCGGGGCGGCGCGCAGGGCCATCAACTCGGTGGCGCTGACGTTCAGGGAGGCGCGTACCTTCTCCGCCGCGGGCAGATCGGCCGGGCGCGGGGCGTAGGTGGCGTAAAAATGATTCAAGGGCACGCCGTCGGCGGCAAGGGTGTCGATGGCCGCTTCAATCGAAGCGAAAGAGCGGTTGGTGCGGATTTCCGTGCCCTCGCTGGTGACCAGATATTCCGTGGCGTACACGAGGTAATAGCTGACGTGGGTCTCGTAGATTTCGGGAAAGAGGCGCAGGGCGGCGGAGGAATCGCGGGCTTCCTGCTCCCAGTTGCGCGTGCTCCAGTCGGGAACGACGAGGGGTTCGACGATGTGCAGGGGCTCGGCTGGGGAAAAATCGTCAATGTCGGTTTGCCGGGCGAGGGTGCCGAGGTAAGCCTGTTTGCGGGAATAGGTTTCCGCGGCTTCCTTGAAAGCCTGGTCGGTGGCGATCCATAAATCCTGGCGCAGGGAGTTGTAGTCGCGGTCGATACCGACCGAGCCCTGGGGTCCTATGAATCCGCGGAAGCCGTCGTCGCTGACGAAATTGGAACTGTCGCGCTGATAATTGCCGACGCGGGCGGCAACGTTCATGAAGCGCGAGCGGGTGTGGGTGGTCGAGAGGAGAGCGCCGAAATCGCCGACGATTTCGCGGACGTCGAGATCGAGCAGGCGGTATTCGATGTAATAGGGTTTTACCGGTTGATCGAGGCCGGGGATGGTGAGTTCGAGACGGGTCTTCGAGCGATTCATTTCATCGCGCATGGCGTGGAGGGTCTGGTCGTTGTCCTGGGGATCTTCGGCGAAGGCCGCGCCGGCCAGAGTGGCAGCCAAAACGCTGCCGAGAAAAAGCATGGCGATGCGTGCGGCGGCGCGGTTCACTGCGCGCCTCCGGTCTTGGCTACGGCGGCGTCGTGCGCGGGAGCGGGCAGAATGGGCGGACGATCCGTGGAGCTTTCTTTCTTCTGAACTTCGAGTTCGCTGGTGAGGATGGCGGGTGAGGCCGCGGAAACGGGGACCGAGCCGGACTCCGCGCCGCAATAGCCGTTAAAAACTTCGGGGGTATCGCCGGTGGCGACGATCTTGGTCAGAGCGGCAAGCGGGGTGCCTACGATGTCGACGCCGCGCACGAGTTCATCAGGGCGGCCATCGGGGAACACCTTGTAAACAACCAGCGGCAGGACTTGAAAGGCTTGCGGCTGGCCGCGTCCCGTGAAGGTGAAGCCGCCGGCGATGTCGTCGATGAGCAAGCCGTAGGGTTTGCCTTGCTGCTTGATCAGTTCGATCAGTTTGACCTTGAGTTGGGCGTTGCTCATGGTCTTGCTGCTCTCGACGATGAGATTGCCCTGCCGGGAAACCGGAGTGGCGCCGAGCTGGCGGCGGCCGTGACCGTTTGACGTGGGGAATCCGAGGAGCGGCGAACGCGACATTTCAAAGGCTTTCAGCACCCCGTGGTCGACGAGGGTCACAGGCTGCGCGGGGACGCCTTCGTCATCGAACTGGTAGTAGCCCAGCAGATCCTGATTGCCGAGTTTCTGCCGCGTGGTGTCGTCGACGACGCTGAGGAACGTGGGCAGGATGGGCTCGCCGACTTTCTTGGCGAAGGTCTGGCCTTCGGACGAATCTTTCTGGCGGTGCCCTTCCGCGCGATGCCCGAAAACCTCATGAAAGAAAACTGCGGCGGCGCGCCCGGTGAGTAACGCCGGACCCACACTGGGCTCGTTGAGGGGGGCTACCACAAGACCTTCGAGCTCTTTGCGCATGGTGGCTTCGGCGGCGTAGACGGCTTTGTCATCGGGGGCTTCGGAGGGATTCACCCAGTCGAAGTTGTAGTAGCGGTCGATGTCCATGCCGTCGGTGGCTTTGCCTTGAATGAAAAGTTCGAGACGGTAGCGAATCTGGCCGAACTGCAGTTGCGTGCCTTCGCTGCTGACCTGGAAATCGTTATCCGCCTGAGCCGTGAAGGTCACGATGGAATTGATGACCGCGGCGGAATCGCGGAAAGATGCGGTGTAGGCCCGGACTTTCGCTTCCCAAGGCTTGCGGTCGAGAGACATGGAAACCTGCGGGCCGATGAAGACGTGGGACTTTTCCTGCGAGAAATCGGGAGCTTGACCCTCCGCGGTTTCAACTTTTACTTCCTTGCCGGTTTTGATTTTGATGAAGGCCTGCTCGGCGGCGCGATACTGCTTGTCGGTTTCGAGCCAGATGGCGCGACGGACGACCTGCCCGTCGTCATCGACAGGGACGGGGGCCCCAGGGCCGCCGTTGGGCATTTCCTTGTCGCCGACTTTGTGGGAATCATCGAGCTGATAACTGCCGGCGCGAACGGAAACCTCCAGCCAGCGGTTGCGATCTTCACTGCTGCCGAGCAAGGCGCCGTTCGAGCCGGAAACGGTGGCGCGCTGCGAGTCGGTGATGGTGTAGCCGATGAAATAGGCCGGAGGATTTTGCGTGCCGAACGTTTTCATGGAGCGATCGAGTTCCGCTTGCATGGCGGCCAGCAGGGGAGAGCGTTTCGCGGGAGCGTCCGGGGGTGCGGCGACGGCGGGGCTCGGGACGCTGAGGGCCATGCTGGCGAGTAATGCGGCCATGGGAAGATAGGAGATTTTTTGACTACGCATAAAGCTGTTCAAAGGAGTCCTCGCTTGGCTTCGGGTAAGTCTGTGGAAGGTTCAGTGTACGATAGCGTTCATAGGGGTACAAACGATCGCCGGCAGCTATTCACCCTAGGTATGACGCTTGGGGTGCGCATACAGTTGCACTGGGTGGCCGCCGGGGCGGAAGCCCCAAATTCGCGCGGTTCGCATGCCGCCCGAGCAAAACCCCGGACCCGCTCTGGCGACGGAAGGTGGCTGCGGGGCGCCGCGCAGTCTTTCGGACCGGCACCTAGACCGAGCTTCTAAACGCCGAGTCAGAGCAACGGCGTGCATTCGCTGCTCGCTCCAAAAAATAAGGCTATCCCGAGGAGCACTGCGGAAGCGCCGGGTCGGTCTGGCAGGTTGGCGGTGCGGCTGGTTTGCCTTTGCCGTGGGAAGCCACAACGGGCACGACCACGGCAGGAATCGCCGCGAGGACACCAATCGCAATAGCCGTCCCGGTGCCGATGTGATGAGCGTTGGCGACCACGAGACCCAGGTTGCTGCCATTGTCGGTCTCGGTGGTTGCGCCGGTAAGGGTGGCCAGGGTGGCTTGCACCGGCGTGGGCGGTGCCGAGTTGTCGTTCGTGCGGAGGTTGGTCATCTGACCGGCTTTGACGATGACGCAGGCGCCGGCGAGATTGCAGACGCGGACCAGGCCGTCAAAGACAACCACGTTCATTACGTTGTTGGTCGAATCGAAGGCCACATAAAAATCGGTGCCGACGACGCCAGCGACCCCGGCCGGGGTGCGCACTTCAAATTTTCCATCGGGCTTGGAGATTTTCTGCGCCTGGGTGCGAAGCTTTCCGTAGGTGAGCTCGAGTTCGGTCTGCTGGGCCGCGGCGTCGTGTTTGATGACGCGCATGGAGGAATCCGAGCCGACGTTCAAAACCGAGCCATCATCGAGGCCGACGCGGGCGCGCGCGTTGGCGAGGGTGTTGATCTGGTCCTGCCAGTCGACGACGGATTTTGCCGAGGCGGTCAGGGTCTTTCCGCCGCGCGCGATATTTACGGCGGGAATCACGCGAGAGACCTCGCCGGCGCGCTGGCCAGTTGTCTGCGGAGCGGAGGACAGTTCCGTGGGCAGCGCCAGGGACAGGGACAGCAAAAACGCTACACCCATAGCGCACGGGGACTTGATGTTCATCGAGGACTCTCCTGTAGCGAAAACCTTGCCTATCCTAGTTACTGGAGCGTGACAGGAGTGTCAATCCAAAAAGCTGGCCGGTTTGTGCAGTCTGTACACAAGCGCAATCTGTGCCGCACCCCGGAATTCCGGCGCCGCAGCCGAGCAAAGACCGCGCTTATAACTAGACCTGGGCGTAGTGAAAGACGGTGGCGGCCATGTCGTCGTGCTGGGTGCAGCCGCCGGCGAATTCTCCCACGGCGGAAAAAATCTGGCCCAGCAACTCGCGGGCGGAAAGCTGGAAGGTCGAAGTGCACAGCGCTGTGAGGCGCTCGATGCCGTACGATTCACCCTCGTCGTTTTGCGCTTCAACGACACCGTCGGTGCAGAAAACCACGGAGTCTCCCGGAGCAATCTGCAAGGGGTAGGTTTCATAAGTGGCGTTGGGGAAAAGGCCGGGAGGAAGTCCCGACAATTCCAGGGCGCGGCTGGAACCCTGCGAAATATGAAACGGCCCGCACATGCCGGCGCTGGCGATGTGCATGGAGCCGCAAGCTGGATCAAACAGCGCGTATTGCATGGCCGTGTAACGGCGCGGGATGCCGCGAATGGTCAGTCGGCGGTTGAGGATGCAGAGGACATCGCTCGGCGATTGCCCGGTCTTGTGCACGCCGCGAAGCGTGCCGACGGCCAGGGCCGCGTAGAGGGCTGCGGGAAGGCCTTTGCCGCAAACGTCGCCGAGATAGAGGCCGATGCTGCCGTCGGGCAGCAGGAAGTAATCGAGGAAGTCGCCGCCGACCTCGGTGACCGGCTGAAATTCGTGGGAGACGGTAACCGGTCCGGCGCACAGAGCTTCCCCGGGAAGCATCAGGCTCTGAATGCTGCGCGCTTCTTCAAGGTCCTGTTCCCGCGCGCTCTCGAGAGCAGACAGTTCTGCGAAGACCTGGGTGGTCGGCATGCTTCTCAGTTCTGAAAGGGAAGTGCTGCACGGGGAAGGGGGTTCGCCGGCAGATGGCAGTCTAGCAGAGAAGACCTGCGGGCGGGGCGGCGCAAAAAAGCCCTGTTTTGTGTTACTACACGCGCGGCGAGGGCGCGCTTGAAAGCGTGCGGGACGGGCCGCAGACTGAACTTATGCGCGGGCTTGCGGGATTACTGGTCTTGGTCGGCGTGGCTTTTGCGGTGTACTACGCCTACGTCAAGCACATGCCGGTCACCGACGAGGGTACGGCGCCGACGCAGGCCATCAGCCTGACCGGGGTGCGGGGAGATTTGTTGCAAATTGCGCAAGGCGAACGCGGCTACATGGCTTTAAACAGCAACTGCGTGAGCCTTGAGGAGCTGGTGTCATCCGGCTCGCTGGCCATGCCCAAACCCGGGCGCGACGGGTACGTTTACTCCATCAGCTGTCTAGAGCAGGATTTTACCGTGACGGCGCGCCACGAAGCGGCGCCAGCGGGATCCACGATTCGCTATCCCAATTTGGCCATCAACCAGAGCATGCAGGTCTCCGAGGTTCCGTAACTCAAGGCGCGGCACTCGGGCCATGGGCACGACGTGCCTTGCCGTATGCTAATATCGCTGTCCGATGCATCCCGTCATACCCCGTTTGGTGGAGCTCCAGCGCGTCGATCACCAGGTCTCTGCCATTCGCGCCGAGCTCGATACCTTTCCGAAACGCGTTCAGGAAGCCGACGCCCAGCTGGCCGGAGCCAAGGCGGCGCTGGCGAGCGCCCGGGAGGGCCTGGCGCATGACGTCAGCGAGCGCAAGAAAATGGAGTTCGACGTACAGCAGTGGAAAGACCGCGCGAAAAAATACCGGGACCAAAGCGGCGCGGTAAAAACCAACGAGGCCTATAAAGCGCTGCAACACGAAATCGCCAACGCCGAAGCGGAAATGGCCGCGGCGGAGGACCGCCAGCTCGCGGCCATGGTGGCCGGCGAAGAGGGCGAAAAGCGGGTGCGCAAGGCGGAAGCGGATTTGCGCGAGTCCGAGCAAGCGGTGAATGCTGAGCGCAAACGCATTCAGGCCCTGCACATCGAAAAAAAGAAGCTGTTGGATCTGGCCCTGGCGGAGCGCGCCAAGGCGCTCGAACCGGTGCCCGAAGAATTTCGCGTGTTATATGAACGGATTGCCAAGCGCCATAACGGCACGGCGGTGGCGGAGGCGCGCGAGGGGCAATGTCGAGGCTGCGGTATGCGCGTCCTGCCGCACATCGCGGAGGAATTGCGGCGCGAAGAGAACGAGGAAGTGTTCCGCTGCGAGAGTTGTGGCTTGATCTTATATACGCTCGAACCCATCGTGCCGCCGGCTATATCGAGTTCGCACGCGGGGAATCGAGCGCAGACCAGTTCCTGATGCCGCGTCCAAGCAAACCACCTGGCGGTGCCGGCCTGTTTCCGGCGGAAGCGGCTTCCGCGCCAAAGGTCGTCGCGCACCGCGCGAATATCGATGGCGGTTCGCGCGGGAATCCCGGACCTGCGTCTTATGGCGTGGTCATCCGCGACGCCAAAGGCGAAATCGTCGCCAAGCTCAAAAAATACATTGGACGCACCACCAACAACGTGGCCGAGTATTACGGATTGATCGCCGCGCTCGATTACGCGCAATCCCACAGCATCCGGGCGCTGCAGATCGAAAGCGACTCGGAACTGCTCGTCAAACAGATGCGCGGCCAGTACAAGGTTAAGAGCGAAGACCTGCGGCCGCTGTTTGAACGGGCCAAGAAAATGTCCGCGACGTTGGAACACTTCGCCATCAATCATGTATACCGGGAGCAGAACAAGGATGCCGACGCGCTGGCCAATGAAGCCATGGATGAAAGCGCTGGCAAGCCCGCGGCGGCGCCGGTCGCTGCGCCTCCGGGCAAACCTGTTTCTCCCGTTGCGGCGAACTCGGCGACCGCCGAGAGCAAACCTGCGGGCCTCGTGAAACCCCCGGGCAAACCTGATACCTCGGGGATTCCGCGCAAGGTTCGGGCGCGCTACCGCAGCGGGATTCTCTATCCTCTCGAGGACCTGGACCTTGAGGACGGCATCGAAGTAGAGATTTACCTCCGGGCCACCCCCAAAAAAGAACGGCTCTGAGACGCGCGGCGCGCTTTAGCTTTGGGAGTTTGCTAGAAACAGCCGCCCCTTGTTTCGCACCTCAGCGGCAAACGAGACGACAATTCATTCCTTGTTTTGACCGCGGGGCGTTCATTTGAGGGCGTAAGAGCGGTACAGGGTGTCGCGCTGGGCGGGGATGAAGCCGGCGTCGGAGATGATGCGCCGCAGTTCACCCTCGTTGGTGCGGTTTTTTACCCCGGCCGCGAACACTACATTTTCCTCGATTAAGATGCTGCCCACGTCGTCCGCGCCGAATTGCAAACCGATCTGGCAAACCTTGATTCCAGGCGTGAGCCAGCTCGACTGAATGTGGTCGATGTTATCGAGATACAGGCGGCTGACGGCCAGAGTCTTCAGATAATCGACGGCCGTGGCTTCCTGCACCTTTTTTCCGAGCGGGGTATTCTCCGGGGCGAACATCCAGGGTATGAAAGCGGTGAAGCCGCCGGTGTCTTCCTGAATGCGGCGGATGCGTTCGAAATGATTGACGCGGTGCGCGAGTTCTTCGCCGCAGCCGAACATCATGGTCGCCGTGGTACGCAGACCGAGTTTATGAGCCACGCGGTGCACGAGTTCCCAGTCATCGCTGGTGCACTTGAGGCGCGCGATCTTGCCGCGAATTTCGTCGTCGAGGATTTCCGCGCCGCCGCCGGGAATCGATTGCAAGCCGGCGTCCATCAAGCGGCGAATCGTGTCTTCCACGCTTAGCTCGCTGACTTCCGCAATGCAGAGAATCTCCGGCGCGGAGAAGCAGTGCAAATGCACCTGCGGGAAGCGTTCCTTCAGCGAGCGCAGCAGGTTCTCGTAATATTCAATCTGCAGGTCGGGATGCAAGCCGCCCTGCAGCAAGACGCCGGTGCCGCCCAGCGGGAGCATCTCTTCAATTTTCTTGTAGATTTCCTCGAGCGGCAGGATGTAGCCGTCCTTTGCGCCAAGGGGACGATAAAACGCGCAGAAGGAACAGTATTCGGTGCAGAAATTCGTGTAGTTGATATTACGGTCGATCTGGTAGGTGACTACGCGGGGATCGTTCTTCGCCATGCGCACAGCATGCGCTTGCATGCCGATGCCGACCAAATCATCAGAGGCCAGCATGTCGATCGCCGCTTGTTTGCTCAACGCCATGTCGTGCTGCCTCGCAATTTCAACTCAGGTTCCTCACCGTGGGGCGCAACGAACGCGGAGTGCGCGGCCCAGGAAATCGCGCGATTCCCGGCAATCAGCCCGAGAGCTGCGGCGCGCGCAAAAAAATGCTCCAGGCCCCTGCGATTATCGGCGTCCAGCGAATAATCAATATTACCTTGTAAGTAGAGCGCCAGGGGCGGCGCAGGTAATTTTAACTCGCGCGCCGCTACTTCGACAATCTCCGGGATATGCGCCATGGCAAAATCCCGGGAGGCTGCGAAATCCTGCAGCACTTCATCGGTGATTACACCGCCGCGCGCGGCCCAAACCGCCAGCACGGCGGGCAAGCCCGAGTTCCCGCGCCACTCCTCCACTATATCGTAGACGTGCAGCGTGTCCGAGCCGTCGAGGCCCGCCGCAGGCGCGGCGCATAGCAGCGCGCCCTGCGCATCGCGCCGCCCCTGGGCATCGAGGAGAATCGCAAGGCGCAGCGCGGGGTCACCGATCAGCAGCGCCGCGTCGGCATGGCCCAGCATGGCGTCCAGATGCGGAGCGGCCTCAAAAAACTGCGGAGCAATCTGCCAATGATCCGCGCACAAAATCCGCACGAGAGCCTGCGTGCTGCGCGAACTGCTGTCGAGAGCAATACTCTGAACTTCGCGGACGGGTTTTTTCGCAACCAGCAGCAAGCTGCGTACCTGGCGCTTGGAAGCGATGGCCAGATTGGGCAGCATCACCAGTCCAGGGATGCGTTGATACTCGATTGCCGGAATAATGGCGATGTCCGCCGCGCCGGCCCGCAAGGCCTCGGCACACCGGGAGGGCACGGTAAACGACAAGTCGTATTTGTCGGCGAGCGGGCCATGCGTAAATCCCCAAACCAGCGGCGCGGTGTTGAGGTATTGCACGATGGAAATGCGAAGTCTTTTCACCGATAGATTCCTGAGTAAAGCGCGCAAGAGGGGACAAGCTAAGTATAACAGAGGGCCATTTGGCGCGTCCCCCCACCCGGCTTGTGTTATAAAACATTCGCTCGTTTGGGAGGCTCCGGAAATGCTGAAAGTCTTGTTCCGCATTGTGCTGTTCGCTGCGCTGGGGGCCCCGGCCGTTCTGCCCTTAGGCCGCGTTGCTGCGGACGAGACTCCGAAACTGCCCAGCATCGCGGCCAAGACCGCCAGCGCCCAGATGCTTCCCGGTTACTTCAACCTTTTCTGGGACGCCCGGGAAGGCAAGTTGTGGCTGAGCATCGACAAGTGGAATGCGGAGTTCTTATACCAATCCTCGCTGGCCGCGGGAATGGGGTCGAACGACATCGGGCTCGACCGCGGCCAATTGGGTGCCACGCGGATCGTGCGCTTTGAACGCAGCGGCAACAAAGTGCTGCTGCTGCAGGAGAATCTGGGCTACCGTGCGGTTACCAACGATGCGGACGAGAAACATGCGGTAAAGGACTCCTTCGCAGAATCTGTGCTGGCAGGTTTCACGGTGGTTGCCGAAGAAAACAGCGCGGCGCTGGTCGATGCCACGGACTTTTTCCTGCGCGATTCCCATGACATTCCCGAAACGCTGCAACACACGCAGCAGGGCAATTATCGGCTGGACCCGCAGCGTTGCGCCATCTACCTGCCGGAAACCAAGAATTTCCCTTTCAACACCGAAGTCGAGGCCACGTTGACTTTTGCGGGAGACGATCCGGGTCCCTGGGTGCGCCAGGTGACGCCCTCGCCTCAGTCCATCACGGTTCGTGAGCATCACTCGTTCGTGCAGCTTCCGCCGCCGGGGTATAAGCCGCGCGCTTACGATCCGCGCTCGAGCTTCTTTGGAATTGCCTACATGGATTACGCCACGCCGATCAGCGAGCCGATCGAAAAACGCCTTACCGCGCGACACCGGTTGGAGAAAAAGGACCCGGGCGCGACCGCCAGCGAGCCGGTAAAACCCATCGTGTATTATCTCGACCGCGGCGCGCCGGAACCGATTCGTTCCGCGCTGCTTGAGGGCGCCAACTGGTGGAACCAGGCCTTTGAAGCCGCCGGCTACAAGAACGCTTTTCGCGTGGAACTCCTGCCCGCCGGCGCCGACATGCTCGATCTGCGCTACAACGTGATTCAGTGGGTGCACCGCGCGACGCGGGGCTGGTCTTATGGCGCCAGCGTGATTGATCCGCGGACGGGCGAGATCATCAAGGGGCATGTAACCCTGGGGTCGCTGCGCGTGCGGCAGGATTATTTGATCGCCGAAGGGTTGCTGGCCCCGTACGAAACGGGCAAACCCGTTTCACCCAAAATGCAGGCCATGGCCTTGGCGCGTCTTCGCCAGCTGGCCGCCCATGAAGTTGGGCACACGCTCGGCTTGATGCACAACTATTCGGCCAGCACGGTGAAGCGCTCCTCGGTGATGGATTATCCCCCGCCGTACGTGAAGCTGGGGGCGGAGGGCATACCGGATTTGTCCGACGCCTACGCTACCGGCATCGGCGACTGGGACAAGGTTGCCATCGCGTGGGGATATCAGGATTTCCCCAAAGCAACCGATGAACATGCCGCGCTGAATAAGATTTTGAGCGAAGCCTATGCGAGCGGGCTGCGCTACCTGACCGACCAGGACGCGCGGCCGGCGGGCTCGTCAAGCAGCGTGGCACATTTGTGGGATTCCGGCACGAACCCGGTTGACGAACTGAACCGCATCATGCAGGTTCGCGCCGCCGCTCTGGCGCGTTTCGGCGAGAACAATATCCGCGAAGGCGCGCCGCTGGCCACCATCGAAGATCCCCTGGTTCCCATCTATCTGCTGCATCGCTATCAAGTCGAAGCCGCCAGCAAACTGGTAGGCGGGATGGATTATACGTTCGCGGTCCGTGGCGACGGAGAAACAGCCACGCAAATTGTGGCGCCCGCCGAACAGCGCCGGGCGCTGGCCGCCGTTTTGGCCACCGTGAAGCCGGAGGCGCTGGCGTTGCCTGAATCGCTCCTGAAACTGATTCCTCCCCGGCCACCGGATTTTGAGCGGGGCCGCGAACATTTTAAGATTCATACCAGTCCGGCCTTCGACGCCCTGGCTCCCGCGGAGGCCGCCGCCCAGCAGTCTTTGCAATTCCTGTTCGAGCCGCATCGCGCCGCGCGCCTACTCGAGTTTCACGCGCGGAATAGCGACTCGCCGGCGCTCAAGGAAGTCCTCGACGCGGTGATCAACGCCACCTGGAAGGCCCCGCAGGCGGGCGGCTACAGGCAACAGATCGCGATCGTGGTCGATAATATCGCCCTCTATGAACTCATGTCTCTGGCCGCCAACGAGCAAGCCAGCGATGAAGTTCGCGCGATTGCCAGCCTTGAACTGCACGATTTGAAGGACTGGCTGCGTTCAGAGCAGCCCTCAGAACGGACTACGGAAGGCTCCGTTTCCGCCTCCTCGGGCGATTATGCCCAGCGCGCGCACTTGTTTTACGCTGCTCAGCAGATTGATCAATTTGAAAGGAATCCCAAGCAAGTCAGCGTTCCTGCTCCGACCCCGCCGCCGGACGGCGCGCCCATCGGGGCTCTCGATGATGAAGATTGAAGGGTTCGGCCCCCCGGGACGGCGCGGAGCGTTGCGCGCGCTGGCCACGAGAATTGGACGCAACGCCTTTCAGCAGCTAACATTTCGCAAATGCTTCTTGAATCCCGCCTAGCTCAGCCGACCACGGAGTCTGAAGCCATTGCCATGGCTCGCGAGCTTTACCATCTGGAGGTCGCGGCCCAAGCGCTCCCGGGCGAGTACGATGACAACTTTCACCTGAGCACTCCGGACCAGCGCGCCCTCGTCCTGAAGGTCATGCACCCGGCGCGCGAGGCTGCCTTTATCGAGATGCAGGCTCTGGCCTTAGAACATCTGGCGGAGCGCTTGCCGCATCGCCCGCTTCCGCGCGTGATTCCCAACAAGAGCGGCGAGCTTTTTACCGCCGTCCCATCGCCCGGCGGCGCGGAGCGGATCGTTTGGCTCCTCACGTATGTCCCTGGCGACACGCTGGCGAAGGCCCATCCGCATTCACCCGAGCTTCTCGAGAGCGTGGGCCGGCTGCTCGGTGAGATTGACACCGCGTTCCTGACCTTCTCGCATCCTGCAGCGCACCGCGACCTAAAATGGGATTCCGCGCGCGCCGGCTGGATCGCGGAGGCCGTCAACGGGGTCGAAAACGACGAGCCTCGCGCGCTGCTAAAACAGTTTCTGAAGCTCTACGAGGCCGAGGTATTGCCCGCGCTCCCGGCGCTGCGGCGCGGCGTGATCTACGGCGACGCCAACGATCACAATGTGTTGGTGAGCGAAGCGTGGCCTCAGCCGCGCGAGGCCCGCACGGTGATCGACTTCGGCGATATGCATTACGGCCTAGAGGTTTCTGAACCGGCCATTGCCGCGGCTTACGCTATGCTCGGGAAGAACGATCCTTTATCGGCGGCCGCATCCATAATCTCGGGTTACCACAAGGCCTGCCCGATCGAGGAAGCCGAAATCAAGGTGCTCTTCCCGCTCGCGGCCATGCGCCTGGCTGTCAGCGTGGTGATGAGCGCGCAGCGAAAAAGGCTGCGACCCGCCGATCCGTACCTCACCGTCAGCGAGGCTCCGGCGTGGCAGGCGCTCGCGCAACTCTCCAGGATAAATCCGCGTTTTGCGCATTGCCTGTTTCGCCATGCTTGCGCTTTGCCGGCCGAAGCAAAATCCGCCGCCATTCGGGAACACCTGAGGAGCGTGGCACCGGGCGCTGCGCCCCTTGTGGGCGTCGACCTCGCTTCCGCCCCGGTCCAGGTGTTCGATCTGAGCGCGGGAAGCTTGTTCTTGGGCGCCGATCCGGCCAGTGCGGAAGTCGCGACAATCTCCCAGGCGATTTCCGCTGAACTGCAGAAGGACAACGCTGCGATCGGTATCGGGCGGTACAACGAACCGCGCGCGCTTTACGCTTCGGCCCTGTTTCAGACGTCGAGCAACCCGACCGACGAACGCCGCACCATTCATCTGGGCCTCGATCTTTTTGCCGCGGCCAACACCCCGGTTCACGCGCCATTGGCCGGAACGATAGAAGCCTTCGCGATCAACGCGCGGCCGCTCGACTACGGTCCGGTGGTCATTCTGAAGCATGCGGCCGGGCCCGGCGAAGATTTTTATACCTTGTACGGCCACCTCTCCCTGGATTCCCTGAAAGATCTGAGCATCGGCCAGCGCCTCCGGCCCGGCGAAAAATTTGCCGCCATCGGATCCGCTGCGGAAAACGGCGGATGGCCTCCGCACCTGCATTTTCAAATCATCACCGACCTTCTCGATCTTGGCACTGATTTTCCGGGCGTGGCGCCTGCGTCGCAGCGAGGGATCTGGACCAGCCTCTGTCCGGACCCGAACCTCGTGCTCGCTATCCCCCAGAAATATTTCCCCGTGCCGGAACCCGGCCGCGAAGAGACGCTGTCTGCGAGAAAAGCTTCTTTGGGTGGAAATCTGAGCCTTTCCTACGACGCGCCAGTCAAGATGGTCCGGGGCTGGAGGCAGTATCTTTATGACCACACGGGCCGCGCGTTTCTCGACGTGTACAACAACGTGGCCCTTGTGGGTCACAGTCATCCGCGCGTGGTGCACGCCGCGCAGGCGCAGCTGGCGCTGCTGAACACCAACACGCGCTACCTGCACGATAACATTACGCGTTATGCCGAGCGGCTGAGGGGACTTCTGCCCGCTCCGCTGGCAGTGTGTTTTTTTCTGAACTCGGGTAGTGAAGCCAATGAACTGGCGGTGCGGCTGGCGCGCACGCACAGTAAGCGCGAAGACATCGTGGTGCTCGAGCATGCCTACCACGGCCACACTTCCGCGCTGATCGACATCAGCCCCTACAAATTTAGCGGGCCTGGCGGGGGCGGCCGCAAACCGGGGGTTCACGTGGCGCCGCTTCCCGACGACTACCGCGGTGAGCACCGGCGCGACGATCCCGGCGCCGGGAAAAAATATGCCGCCATGGTAGGCAGGATTCTTGAGGAAACGCAGAGGCAGAATCGCCCTGCCGCCGCCTTCATCGCCGAGACACTCCCGAGCGTCGGCGGACAGATCGTGTTTCCCGCGGGCTATCTG
>JBEKSZ010000007.1:0-55070 GCA_049516615.1 Candidatus Acidiferrum sp.
GAAGGAGGCAGGGCGCGTAGTCGGTCGGGTGAATCGCGCCCGTTATGTGATTATTGGCTTAGGTGCTATTTTAGAATCCGCCGCTCGTCGACCAAATACATGGAAGGGTGTAGCGTTCAGTGTTAGAACGTTCTTGCTATGCAATGCCGGCTAGTTTCTTCATCAGCGTGGCGCGTTCGTCGTGGGGCAGATTCAACAAGCTTCCATTAAGGCCACCGGTTGGGGCGGCTCCGGAGTGAGTACGGGATTCGACCTACCAGGCTGGTCGCTGAAGACGTCTTTGATCACGTGCATCATGCTCTTGCGGCCGAGCTTTCAAAACTGATTTCGTCCTTCGCCTCATCGAATAAATCCCGTGGCCAAGGCGCTTCTGAGCCTAAGAGTTTCCCAAACGCGTTCCTCAATGTAGTTCTCGGTCAACGACATTCCTTCCGTCGCCGCGTCCGTGGATAGAAACATTATCGCGAGCGTGCTCGGCGGGGGAAATACTTTCCCGGTCAGCGGTCGCCGGCGACGTTGCTGCTCTCCAGGCGATTCCGGCATTGCCGGGCGATTGGCGTTATATCGGGCCTGGTGTATGGACGTGGCGACCGGACTCATTGAGATCCTGGTGCCGCCAGCGCCGATTCGTGTCGCGCCGACCCATTAACGGCGGCCGCGATGGCGAAATCGAAGACGCACAGTTCGAAGTGTGACGGGAGGACTGACACGCACAAAATAAAAAAAGGCGCCAGCATTCCGGCTAGCGCCCCTGGGGTCGAGAGAGTTATATGTCAACGGAATCGTAGTTTAGAACTCCGGTGGATAAAATAGGGCGAATGCTGTATCTCCGGTTGGAACGTGCCAAATTCACCGCAGCACAGCCGCGAGAACGACGCCGATTAAATAAGTCTTCGTAGCGACAGGCCCACCAAACCGGCAAGCCCTACGCCGAGCAGCGCGAGGCTTGATGGTTCCGGCACGCCCGAGGGCGGGGTCGTCACAGTTGCGGTTGAGAACGTTGCGGAGCCTGTTTCCAAGCTTGAAATTGTTGCTCCATTTTTCTCGCCGACGTCAAAGGGATCGCATGCCGCGGGCGCGCCCGTACAAACCGGCGTACCCACACTGCTCAAATTGTAACCGTTCACGAAAGTCGTGCCGTTCCACATGGGAATCACGTAGTCCGGCCCGCCAGTCTCGTCCAGATCCAGCGTGATGGTGCTCGTCGAGGGTAGATAGTCGAAGTTGAAATAGCTGCTGCCCGGTGTTTCTGAAATACCGAGTAGAGGGCTGGGGCCGTTCGTGTACGGCGCGGGGTAGGGCGTGGAGTAGGTCGGCCCAGTTCCGACGTATGTGGCGACCAGCGAATAGGTACCCGATGTGTAGCCCGCGGTCGAGCCGGTGTAAGATCCCGAGAGCGTGCACGTGGTATCCCCACCGGCGACGACACACGCGCCCTGGGTAATAAACCACTGGGCTTTACCGCCGCCATTATCCCCGATGCCCGTTTCTACGAAGTCTTGCGAGCTCTGGCCAAGATTTACGGTAACGGAATCGGCGCGAACTCCACCGGAGAGCGCTAGAACACCTGCCAAAGCCAATAATCCATTCCTGAATTTCATTATCCCCCCAAGGTATCCCCTGCGAAGAAGCCAGGGTGAAATCTCCGAACGATTTGCGTGCACGCTGAAGCCCATCGTTGATCAATGAAAAGGCAAGGCTTACGATGTGATTCGTGACGGGGTAAAGGTCGTTTTTGCGAACAATGGGACAAACGCTTCTCTGGCAAAGAGCCTGCATTCTTGTCCAGCGTTGCGTGGTCTGGCGGATCGGGACTCGCGCCGGGTGCTGCGCCATCGAACCGACCGGAAGCTGTTGCGAAGGCCCCTTGAGCCCGCGGCGCTCATCGGGCGAGTGAACTCAGCACAAAGTCACATGTCCCCGATGCCGTCGACTGGAACCACCTCGGCTCTAGCACGGCGACCTGCTCATTTGTCCGTTTGCCTTTCTTGTGATACCTTCTGGCCGTGCAAAAATCCGTAAACATCTATTTCGGTCGAGCGGCCTATGTTGTGCTGTTTTTCGTTGCCATGTTCGGCCTGTATGTGTACCTCGAATGTCACAAAGTTCCGCAGCCGCTTTCCGGCGGTTCAAGTGATGTAAACTCCGCGCAAACTGGGTACGGCTTCTAGACGAAGGCGGCAGAAAATTGTGCCGAGATTGTACCCGGTATGGCAGCTTGCGCGGTTTTGGCCGCTAGAGCCTCTGAGAAAATCAGTAACTTACGCGGCTTCAATGCGGCTGACGCGTTGGACTCCAACGCGCTTCCAGTTCACTTTGCGACAGAGCGGGTAGCTTTTGCGTTTTATTTGTTTGTCTGCGCTCTCTGGCTGCTCGGTGGGCGACCTCGTCAGCTTCCCGCTGATTACCAGATATGAACGGAGTCTATGCGTGGAGGCCCGGAGCGGCCCTCAATTACTTGCGTCTCCAGAACGATCTCGAGGTTTTTGTGCCTCCAATCGCTCGGAACGTTCTTCAACATGTCTTCCATGCGATGCGCATCGACGAGGAACTCTCCCGCAGCCACGGTGCCGCCACGACCGATTCCCGCGGCGATGACCACGTATTGGTCAGTGTTCGGATCCACGAACCGAGCCACGATGGCATAGTCCTTGTAGGTTCCCGTTTGCTGTTGTTGCGAACGGTCGAGCGTCCAGTCGCGCTTCCCGGGGTCGGCGCGGTCCTCAATCCAAAGATGCGTCATCCCGGCGTCGTTAGCGAAATGAAAGCGCAACGGCGCGGTCAGACGCAGCGTCCAGGTGTTGTCGAAGGCCCCGATAAACACCGAGGGACTGCGGCGCAAATCGGTCAGGCTGGTCGTCGATTCCCCGAGTACCCGATAGGTCTTTCCATAGGTGTGCAGCAGGCCAGCAATATTCGCAAGCGGGCTAACGTCGTCGATGATGATGGTTACCATGCTGTCGTTCAGCGTGATCTCACGCTGGGGGTCGGCGGCATCGCGCAAACGAATCGTCGAATACTGTCTCTGGTCGGCCAGGCAGAAGAGTACCGGCTCCGACGACTTCACGAACGGCTCCCAAAACTGTTTCAGCACCGTTGGCCGGAACACATACCACAGTCCCGCCGAAACGACGGCTAAGGCCAACAAGGCGGCGGCGACGGCCTTCGACCGCGCAACAGCCGCCGATTTGGCTCGTCCGGAAACGGCTGAAGCCTGCTCGACGCTCACTGCGTGCCCGGGACCATTTGACGCAAGCTCGGTCCCGCCGGCAGAGGCGCCAAGATGCCCCGGCCAGGCAAACTGCGGGGCGTACGAGCCGGAAGGCAGGAACAGCCGTATCTCCTGGCTATGCTTCGGGTCCTGGTAATATTGCTCGATGCGCTTGCGAATTTCCGCGGCAGTAACCCGGACAATGGGATCCGTGTTGGTGTCGTAGTCCGCTGGCCGGCCGAAGATTTCGACGCCAAGAATTCGCTCTTTTAGCTGATCGCCCTGGCCCGCCAGCGCTCGCGTGACCACGAGCTTCAAGAAGCTGGGATAGCGCTTGCTGGAATTGAATAGAGGAGTAGCGAGCAGCTTTTCAAGCTGCTGCTGAACAGCAGCCTTCTCCACGTCGCCGGATGGAGTCCAGCTCTCCGTCCCTTGCTCTGCAAGCAAAGTTCCCCCACGACCCCATGGCCAGCCAACGTCATCGCGACACTCCGCAACAGAGAGTCCTCGCCTGACGACGGCACGGAAGCAAAAATATAATTTCTCCGATGCTACAGTGCTTTAGCGCTGGCTGCAACGTAAAAGGCTCCGGGCGAAGAGCTCTTTACGGTCCGCACGGGCTGCCGGAAGTCATTATAAACACTGACTATAGCCTGCTCATTCCTTTTTTATCCCGCTTATCCCCGGTTGCTTTACCTGCAAAGCATTGCGAGTGCTGTGCGGAGTTTTCTATACCTAGCACCAGACTTTTGCATCGCCAGCCACTGCCGTGAACGGCTTTCGTGAATCTTGACGACCGCCTGATGGGTGGTGGCGCTCGACAGGGTGTCGAGTGCTTCGGGGTGGAATCCTGGCAAAAGCTGGGATGTCCGGGAGGATTTCTTATGTTGCGGAGAGAACGATTCTGGAAGCTGCGGGTTTTGCTCGGCGCTCTGGCGCTTCTGCTGGCCAGCGGCGAGGCGGTCTATGGCCAGTCTCAAGCATTCACGGCAACGCTGAACGGTACGGTCATTGATCCCTCGAGCATGGCTGTCGAGGCTGCAAAGGTAACTTTGCGGAGCCCGGAACTGGGAGTTTCTCGCACGACTTCGACCGGGACTACGGGTCTCTACACCTTCACGTTCCTGCCTCCCGGAGTCTACGTGCTGGAAGTGGAAGCCAAGGGGTTCAAGCAATACAAACAGGATGGAATCACGTTGATCGCCGGGCAGAACGCCGAGCTGAATATCACCGTGGTCGTTGGAGCGGCGAGCGAAACCGTGGAAGTCTCGTCACAAGCGCCGCTTCTGAATGCGGAGAACGCCAATATTTCGTCGGATATTTCGGCGAAACAAGCGCAAGATCTCCCTTTGAATTTCCGAAGCGTGATCAGCTTATCGATGCTGAATTCCTCGGTCAGCAACACTGCCGAAGAGCAGGTTGTCGGAGCCCCAGGTCTCGCGCAAACGGCGGATCAGGACATTTCGTTCCTGAACTTCGGGGGCACGTTCTTTGATACGGCGGAGTACCTGCTGGACGGAACGTGGGATACCCGCGCGGACTGGGGAGGCGTGATCTACGTTCCGTCGGTGGACTCGGTAGCGGAATTCAAGATTCAGACCAACGCGTTCACCGCGCAGTACGGATGGAGCAGCGGCAACGTAATCAACATTGTGACCAAGTCGGGCTCCAACGAGTTCCATGGCGATGCTTATGAGTTTTACGCCAACAGCTCTTTGGATGCGCGGTACTTTTTCAACAACGGAGCGCAACCCGCGTTTCATCGCAGTCAGTATGGCGGCACGGTCGGGGGCCCAATCATCAAGAATAAGTTGTACTACTTTGCTTACTATGAAGGGCTGCGCCAGGCCTCGCCGGACACCAGCGTATTCACGGTGCCAACAGCCGACGAAAGGACCGGAAACTTTTCGGCCCTGTTGGGAGGGCCGACCGGACAAGTGGACGCGGAGGGGCGGCCGATATTAAGTGGAGCAATTTACAATCCGTTCAGCACGCGACAAATCACGGGAGGAACAATTGACCCGGTAACGGGCCTGCTCGTCAGCGGATTGCCAGCGGGGCAGACCGGGTACATTCGTGACGCCTTGCCCGGCAACATGATTCCCGCAAATCTAATGGACACGATTGCCAGCAAGATCGCGGCTGGCAATTACTGGCCCACCCCCACGAATTCCAACCTGGTCAGCAACTTTACCGCGACCGCAGCCGCGCCGGAACATTCCGATGAGTATTCGGGGCGCCTAGACTACAACTTATCCGACAACGACCGGTTCAACGTGCGCTGGTCACAGAAATACCAGACCAAAACGAACACACCAACCTTCTTCGGGGCCTCGAATGACGCGGGTCCGGGATTAACCAATCCCAATAATCGCTATAGCGTTGACCTCGGTTACAACCACATCTTCAGCTCAACGTTGGCCATGAACCTTAATTTTGGCGTGAATCGCCATGTTGAGGCGGGGCAAACACAAGGCTTTGGATTCCAGTCCTCAAGTCTCGGGCTGCCGTCTTTCATCAATTCGATTGCCCCGGATTTCCCGCAGATTACCGAGCAAGGTTACACCGGCCTTGGCGCGAGCGGCGGGAATAATGACTACATCACACCGCAGACACTGTGGACGCAGTCCGTGGATTTCACGAAAGTCAGCGGAAAGCACACGTTTGCTTTTGGTTTTATGAACGTTTGGCTTAGGACCGATGGCGGGCACTACGGTACGACCGATCTCTCGTTCCAGACTACCTCCACGGAAGGGCCAGATCCGCTGAACCCAGCAGCGGCAACCGGAAATGGGTTCGCGTCTTTCCTGCTCGGGGTGGGAAGTGGAACCGACAATACCAATTTTGCTGCATTCCCGGCCACCGATAAGAACTTCCTCGGCTGGTATTTGCAGGATGGCTGGAAGGTGTCGCGCAGAGTCACCGTCAACCTCGGATTGCGCTACGAAATCCAAACCGCGCCAAGGGAAAGAGAAAATCAGCAGAATTATTTCAACTTCACGGCGGAGAACCCCATAAGCGGCCAGGTTGGCGTCGGCGCTTTCATTCCTGGTGAACTGGTGTTCAATTCACCCAATAACCGAGGGCTGTACAATACGACGTACACGAACGTGGCCCCGCGCATCGGCATTGCCTACCAGGCGCGCGACAAGATTGTCCTCCGTGCCGGATACGGCATCTTTTATGTGCCGAACTACTACGGCCAGGGGCCCAACACCGGATATTCGCAAACTACGCCATGGGTTACCAGCCTCGACGAGGGCCTGACTCCATCCTCGACGTTGAGCGGAAATGCATCCTTGGGATTGCCCAGCGCCTTTCCCAATGGGCCGCTGGCGGCTATGGGCAGCGCGTTGGGCGGGCTGACCGATGTTGGCTACGGCGTTAGCATAACCGACCCCGTTCGGAGCTCTCCTTTGGTGCAGCAATGGATGGCGGGAGTTCAATACAGCTTCACTCCCAACGACCTCCTGGATATCAGTTACATCGGGAATGACGGCAAACACGTTCTGGCCAATACCATCGATTGGGATGAGTTTCCGGCGGCGGATTTGTCGATGGGAAATGCGCTGCTCGCTCAAGTACCCAACCCCTTCTATGGTCACATCACTTCGAGTGGTTGCGGCCTCAACAACCCCACGGTTGTCGCGGGACAATTGCTGCTGCCCTTTCCCGAATACTGCAGCGTAAACGAGGCGCAGCCGGCCATTGGTTCGTCGAACTACAACGCACTGCAGGCCACCTACACACACCGCTGGCACTCCGGTCTGGACCTCAACGTTTCCTATACCTACTCGAAGTTCCTGGACAATGTGCAAGGCAACTCCGGATGGGCGTTCCCCGGAAGCGGGAACTCAATCCGGAATTCCTACGACCTCAGTGCCGAGAAATCGGTGGACGTGAGCGACATTCCGAATAGCCTGGTCATCTTCTATAATTACGAATTGCCTTTCGGCAAAGGCAAACAATTCGGCGGGGACTGGAGCGGGCCGGTCAATGCCGTTTTGGGCGGATGGCAGTGGAGCGGAATCCTCACTGCCAAGTCGGGTTTGCCACTTTCCATCAATCCGGCAACGAACAACACCGGCGGTTTCGGTTTCAACCAGCGTCCCAATATCGTTGCGGGGGTGAGCCCGATACCGCAAAACCAGTCCATCAACGACTGGGTCAATGCCGCCGCATTCGCGCAGCCCGCCCCGTATACATTTGGCGATGCCCCAAGGTTTCTTTCCAATCTTCGTGCGCCTCGCTACTTCGATTTTGATACCAGCGTACAAAAAAGATGGAATATCACGGAGCACAAGCAATTTCAATTGCGCTTCGAGATGTTTAACGCCTTCAACCATCCGGACTTCTTTGAACCGGACACCAATCTCGGTGACGGTCCTAATTTCGGGAGGATCACCGCGGCTTACCAGGCGCGAACCGTGCAATTCGCGGGGAAATTCTACTGGTAATTGTGCAGCGCGGATGGACTGTTCCCCACCATTACCCCGGGGGAAGCGTTGGCCTGGCAAGCGGCGAGCAGAAGGTTCCGTCGAGGAGCGTTCGTTGCCTGCCAGGCCAAATTGTCAAGGTCCTCCGCCGTCGCTTGATCGCCCCTTGAAGGCGTCAGCCGGGATTGCTTGGCGGCGTTGCCTCATCACTTTTGAAAGAAGAGAGATGTCTCGCGCTTCCGCGAACGCGCTATAGGGCAGCAGCAGAGCTTTCGAGCTGCGACAACATACCAGGACGCCAGAATGAAAAGTCAGCTTTCCGCCAGATATAGTCTTGGTCGCGTCGGACGAGCGATTCTAGCCTTCACTGGCAGCTTTCTGGCCGGCCAATCAGCTTGCGCCCCGGTCGCGGCAAATTTGCGGAATGCGGAAAGCTCTTCTGGAAAAGGAATCGCTGCGACGGTCAAACTGCTTCCCAACGGCCTGGAGATGCGCCGTGGAGAGATGGTTCTCCAAGTTCTCGCCCTGCGGGACGACGTAATGCGCGTACGGCTTGCTCGGTCGAGAGAGCTTCCAGAGGACGCTTCATGGGCGGTTCCGGGGGAGATTCGCCGCCAGGCTGTCGAGGTGATTCCCGAGGCTGCTCGCGATGCTGCCGGTTTTCGCAGCAAGTCGCTGAGGGTGCGCATCGAACGGGCGACCCTCAGGCTAACCATAACGGATCTGCAAGGCAACGTGATCGAGGAAGATAAGCCGGGCTGGCCGCTCGAATTCCGCGGCGATTCGTTTCGCATTTACAAAACAATGCCCCTTGACGAGCATTACTTCGGGCTCGGTGACAAGGTAGGCCCATTGGACCGGCGGGGGCAGGCGTTCCGGCTGTGGAATACGGATGCCTTTCGTTTTCAGGAATCCACTGACCCGATCTACAAAAGTATCCCGTTCTTCATCACTATGCGGAACGCGCGTTGCGCCGGAGTGTTTTTCGACAACACCTGGCCGAGCAGCTTCGATTTCGGAGCAACCCAGCGCGGCATTTATTCCTTCGGAGCCGAGGGCGGCCCGATTGACTACTATGTTTTTTATGGACCGGATCCCAAGCAAGTGGTGCGAACCTACGCCTGGCTGACGGGTTTGCCGCCCCTCCCGCCGCTGTGGTCCCTGGGCTTTCAGCAATCCCGCTTCAGTTACGAGACGGAGGGCAGGTTGCGCGAGGTCGCCGAGCGCCTGCGCAAAGATAAAATTCCTTCCGATGTCTTATACCTCGACATCGATTTCCAGAAAGAGCATCGTCCTTTCACGGTGGACGCCGAACGTTTCCCGCATTTCGCGCAAATGCTCGCGGATTTGAAGCGTGATAACTTCCACGTGGTGGTTATCACCGACTTGCACATCGCGCAAGTTCCCGCTAGCGGTTATGCGCCCTACGACACTGGCATCAGTGGCGATCACTTCGTAAAGAACCCAGACGGTTCGATCTACGCCGGAACGGTTTGGCCAGGACCGTCGGTGTTTCCGGACTTCACCCGGCAAAAAACTCGCGAGTGGTGGGGAACGCTGTACAAAACGTTTCGGGCGGAGGGCGTTGCGGGTTTCTGGAACGACATGAACGAACCATCCGTCTTTTTGACACCCAGGCTCACCATGCCGGACGACGTACAGCATCGCGTCGATGAACCGGGTTTCAAGCCGCGAACCGCGAGCCATGCGGAGATTCACAACGTCTACGGCATGGAGAATTCACGTGCCACCTACGAAGGACTGCTGAAACTCGATCCCGACTTGCGGCCCTTTGTTTTGACGCGCGCCACTTACGCGGGCGGTCAGCGCTACGCCGCCACTTGGACCGGCGACAACACCAGTTCATGGAATCATCTGCGCTTGACGACTCCCATGCTGTTGAACTTGGGCCTGAGCGGGTTTGGCCTCTGCGGCGCTGACGTGGGCGGCTTCATCGGCACGCCCGGGCCCGAACTGCTGACGCGCTGGACGGAACTGGCGACGTTCCAGCCCATCGACCGCAATCACACCAACAAGGGTTCGGGTGACAAAGAGGTCTGGGTGCACGGGCCGCAGCAGGAAGCCATTCGGCGGCGGTATATCGAAGAGCGCTACCGGCTCATGCCCTACCTTTACACCCTGGTCGAAGAGCTGTCCCGCACCGGTGTGCCTGTGGTTCGTCCCTTGTTTCTGGAATTCCCGAATGCTACGCGGGATCTCCACCCCCTCGATCTTGACGCCGGCAACGAATTTCTCCTGGGACCTGATCTGCTCGTTGCGTCTCCGTTATTTCCGGAACAGCCCGACAGTTATGCGCTGAACTTGCCGCCCGGCACTTGGTACGACTACTGGACGGGCGCGAAGATGCCGGCGGCGGACGCGGCGGGAAGGGGCGATCCCTTGATCCAACCCACGCTCGAAACTCTGCCCGTCTACGTGAGGGAGGGAACAATCCTTCCCATGCAGCCTGTGGTCGAAAGCACCGGCGAGACGCCACAGGGTGCGCTGACCCTTCGCGTATATCCGGGGGATGGTTGTCACGGTTCCGTGTATTTGGATGATGGAAAATCGATGGCCTACAAGCGCGGTGATATGCTGCGCATGGAGTTCTCCTGTCAGCTGACAGCGACTGGCGTTCTCCTTCATATCGGAAAACACCAGGGCACGTTCCGTCCATGGTGGAGCAAAATCCACGTCGAGGTATACGGATGGCAATTCCCCGGCGGCGTTGCCAGTGTGAGAAACGATCCGAGCGTTCCGGAGGTTTCCGTGGATGCCACTCGGAACATGCTGAGCTTGGATCTCGCCGATGACGGCCAGGGAAGTGATTTGGAGATTCGCGACTCTCACTAAGGACTGCGCCACGGACGATCCATCTATTCCGGGGGGACAAATATCAAGGTGTTCCACCATAATTGCAGCGCCGCGGACTAAAAAGTGCGACTGAAATTCGCCAGCGTTCTTGCCCTGCTGTGTACTGGGCTTCTCGCGGCACAGGAAACCAATCTCACTAGGAGTCCGGTATTCACGGCCGGCCCGATGAAGGGCGTCGATTTCATTCTCCGCAACTCCCCGACGTCCCGGAAATATCTGATCGAGACCATGCCGGGAGGAGTAGCGCTGCTCGATTACAACAACGATGGCTTGCTCGATGTCTTTTTGGTGAATGCCGGACGCGTGCGCGATCCGATGATCAGCCCATTTCGTTTTGATCGTCATGACCCCCGCTACTGGAACCGCTTGTATCGGCAAAATAAGGACGGCACGTTCACCGACGTCACGGAAGCGGCCGGCCTTGGCAATGCCGGCGACGCGAATTACGGCATGGGTGTGGCCGTAGGAGATTACGACAACGACGGATTTCCCGACATTTATGTGACCAATTTCGGAAAGAATATCCTCTATCACAACAACGGCGACGGCACCTTCACGGATGTCACCGCGAAGGCTGGAGTTGCCGCGGGGGGCTGGTCGGCGTCCGCGGGGTTTTTTGACTACGACAACGACGGAAAACTGGATCTGTTCGTGACCCGCTACCTCGATTGGAACTTCGAATCCAGTAAGACCTGCGGCACCACAAAAGACCCCAGCTATTGCCAGCCCGGTGTGTTCCCGGCCATTTCGAATATTTTGTATCACAACCGCGGCGACGGTACCTTCGAAGATGTGAGCGCGGCCTCTGGTATCGCGGCAAAAAAAGGGCACGGACTCGGAGTTGCATTCGCCGACTACGACGGTGACGGCTACACGGACATTTTCGTGGCCAATGACGTGACCGCACAGTTTCTCTTTCATAACAATGGCGACGGCACGTTCACCGAATGCGGTCTTGAGGCCGGCGCTGCGCTTTCCGGTGACGGGAAAATGCTGTCGGGAATGGGCGTCGTCTTCCAGGATTACGACAACGACGGCCGGCCTGATCTGGTCGTCACGCAACTCCCTCACGAGCCGTACGTTGTCTTTCACAACGAAGGGCACGCCTCTTTCGCTGCCGAGGAGTTTGAAACCGGTTTTGCCGCGCTTTCAGGAAACGTCTCGGGCTGGGGAGTCGGACTCGAAGACTTTGACAACGATGGCTGGAAAGATGCCTTCATCGTGCAAGGGCACGTCATCGACAATGTGCAGGTTTACGACGGGTCCTTGCGCTACAAAGAACCCCCGCTGATGGCGATGAACCACCACGGACACTTTACGAAAGTCGATGTCGGGTCGGATACGCCAGTCGCCGGTCGCGGTGCGGCTTTTGGGGACATAAACAACGATGGCGCAATGGACGTGATTACTACCTCCCTCGGTGAAGCTCCCGAACTATTTCTCAATCGCCCCGGTAAACTGCACTGGATTACCGTTACCTTGCGGGGAACGAAGAGCAATCGCGATGGTTTTGGTGCGCGCGTGCAAATCAACGGACAGGTCCGCTTTGCGACCGCTGCGGGAAGCTACCTTTCTTCAAACGACAAACGATTGCATTTCGGACTGGACTCTGCCGAAACCGCCGAAATAGAAATTGCCTGGCCATCTGGAATTCATCAGGCCCTGCACGGAGTGAAGGCCAATCAGTTCGTAACCATCACGGAATCGGCCCGGCCCTCCCCCTGAGCCGGTTGGGCTTGCGTAGGGCTGAAGCGGGTCACAAGGTGCGGCGAGAATTTTACCTGATGGGCGGGGCACTGGCGGCAATGCCATGTTCGGCACCCGACCGCCAGTCGCGGGCTGTTGGGGGCAGCCTTAGCGTTCGGGGCTTTTCCTGGCCCGAAGCTCCTCCCGCAAGCGGTTCGATTGCGCGTGCAACTTTGAAACTCGCACGCGCCACGTACATGGGCGCGAAGCCCGGTTCAGGAATGCAGCGCGGCTTCCGCAGGAACGAAAATCTGTTCCACCCAGGTGACCGCGCGAAGGTACAGCTCCGGTATGAAATTTTCGTTCAAGTGCACCGCACGGGCGGAAATGGCCATTTGTTCCCAGGTACCGGACTCGTAGTCGAGGACCACCTCAAACGGAGGGCGCAGCACACTCTGCCGGCCAACCAGCGCGTTGTAGAGATCGGGCGCCAGCGCCATCGTCGCCAGCGCTTCGCTCATGGGCAGATTAAGCAAGGCGTCCATCACGGAGAGCAGGCCGACGAGAAACAAATCCTCTGCGCGATCCTTCATGGCGATTTTCGCCGCCAGCAATTCACAAAAACGTGCGCGAATCAGCGCCACCTTGATGGTTTCGAAAGACTCTTTGCCGCCGAGTGAGGAAAGGCAAACCAGCGAAAGCCACTTCCGCGTGGCGTTCTCGCCAAGCAGCGTCAGCGCGTGAGGAATGGAATGAACCTCCACGGTCATGGCGAATGCCGGGGAGTTTAAATAACGCATGAGGCGGTAACTGAGGGACAGATCCTGCTTTAGGACGGCAACGATCGCGCGCATGTCGAAGTCGGGCTTGGCCAGCGTGGCAATCAGCCGCAAATAGATCAGTTTATTGGGTGGAACGTTGTGGCGGCCGACCACCTGCGGCCGGCAAAAGAAATACCCTTGAAACAGCTGGTAACCCATGGCCACGCCGCGTTCAAACTGCTCCAGCGTTTCGACCTTCTCGGCGATCAGGGGTATTTTGCGCGCCTGAAATTTCTCGCCGAGGCGTGCTTGTTCAGGCAGGCTGGTTGAAAGAAAATCAACCTTAACGAAGTCGGCCAGCCCGAATAGCGAGTCCATTTCGGGAGCATCCACATAGTCGTCCAAGGCCAGCCGGTAGCCTTTCTCTTTGAAGCGGCGGCAGGCGTCCACCACGTCTTGTTCCGGTTTTACATTTTCCAAGATTTCGCCGACGACGTACTCCTGCGGCAGGAGTTCAAGATACCCGCGCAACAGGAATTCCCGTGAACAATTGATGAAGGCGGGCAGCCCCTGGGTCATTTGGCGCAGACCCATCAAGAACAGCTCGTCCATGGCTCCGACGTGCTGTTCTTCGCCGGACAGCTGACGGCAATAATTTTCCGGGCTGAAACGGCTCAGGATCTCGTAGCCGAAGATTCGGCGGTCAGAAGTCAGGATCGGCTGGCGGGCCAGGAAGCGGTCCATCGCCGGGGCCTCGGAGATGTTAGAACCTTCGCGCTTTTTCGGTTCCATCAAGTTTCTAGAAGCACGAAAGCCGCCAATTCCCGAGGGCAGCCAGCAAATCCCCCTTCCCGTGCACATTTGCAGGGTGATACGGGGAAAAGTAGACGGTGCCGGGGCGCTGGCAACGGAAGCAAGGTCAGCGTGTTCGGCGAATTGTCGTTCCAGTTTGGAACTTGCTCATCGATTTGGGCGCACA
This sequence comes from Candidatus Acidiferrum sp., assembly GCA_049516615.1. Lineage (GTDB taxonomy): Bacteria > Acidobacteriota > Terriglobia > Acidiferrales > UBA7541 > Acidiferrum. The sequence continues at coordinate 13,948 of JBEKSZ010000007.1, forward strand.
TCAGCGATAGCGCAAAACGAGGGATATCCAGCGCTTACCAAGTGTTGTAGGGGGTGCCCTCAAGAGAGGTTTGATCGCTGGCGGAATGCACGTCGGTCATGCCGGTGCCATTTTGGTCCGGGCTGAGGACCACGGAATCGAACTGCGGAACCCAGTCCGCCTGCTGCGTCATGGGATCGATGGGGACCGAGTGCAGATACTTTTGGTCAAACAAATCGGAAACCGACTGCGGCGGGACTTGTTTGTCCAGGGTGTAGTTGTCGATGGCTTTGCGCAACTCCTGGAGATCGTTGCGCAACACGGCCTCGCGCGAACGCCGGATGGCCTTGTTGTAGTTGCCCGCCGCCATGCCGAGAAGAATCAAGATGATGGCGATAACGATCATCAGTTCGATGAGCGTGAAACCGGCGTTGCGCCAATTTCGCGCGCCCGGGCGAGACCGTTGCCGCTTCCTCTTGCATAGCCAGGTGTTCAAGGCTTGCTCTCTCATATCCGTGTCATCGCCCGGCAAATCCACCGGGCCCGAATTTCATTTTGCCCGCGCAACTTCGCCCGCTCAACCTTGCCTGAACCACATCGCGCCCGCTGGGCTTCGCTACCATTCCGAATAGCGCGTGCCATCGATAGCCGTGGCTGACGAATTGGAATAAATGTCGAACACATTCTTACCGCTCCAATGAGTCGAATCCGGATCGTCGCCGACTCCGCGCAAATCCCAGTCGGCTTTTCCGGTCATGGGGTCGACGGGAATCTTGCGCAAAAAGCGAAGGGTTTTGTCGCCCGAAGTACCGAGCGGAACGCCTTTGACCAGGGTTTCTAGGTCTGGGGGATAATTCTGGGTGCTCGGATCCGTGCGAATTTGCTGGTGGATCGCAGCGTCGTTGAAGGCGTCAATAGCGTCGCGGATCATCTGCAAGTTGTAGCGCAGTTGCCGTTCCTTCTGATGCCAAATCGTATAGCGCGCGATAGGCAATGCCGCGGAAGCCAACACCAGCAGAATGGAGCAAGAGATAATCAACTCAAGAAGGGTCATGCCGGTTTGCGGACTTCGCGCCCGCGCGCCGCGCAAACCGTTGCGCGCTGATTTAGGCTGCAAGAAATCGCGCGACGCTCCAGCCCATAAGATGGCGGCGCGACCGCGAGCGGTAGAAGAAGCTCTTTTCGGTACTCTCAGCGCAAGACTCATGAGTTCATAACCAAGAGCAACAAGCACGGCCATCAGCGTGGCATCGACCAACGGACACCGGCAAAAGACGACTCCCTAGGGCTGGACCTGCAGCGTAGCCTCGGTGGTGATCAGCGGGATGGGCCGCTGTTGCGAATCCTTGGCATTGATCTGCACGATGGAAATGGTGGAATTTCCCGCCGCCAGGGCTTTGATTTTGAGGGCCAGCAATGTTCCGCTGCCGCTTACGCCCGGGGTATTGGGCTGCCGTGTGGCAGAGATGATGGCCTGGCCTTTGTCCTTGTCGATCTTGTCCACGATGGCAATCGCCTGCGTTCCGCCAGAGAGGAAGCCGCCCTTGCCGCCCTCGCCGGACGCGTACTCCACTTCTTCGATGCTGATCACCGCTGGGTTGTATTGCAGGAGCAGCGGGATGGAGAAGAGATCGGTAACATTGTCGACGGCAATGGCCACGGTGGCCTCCTGCCCGGCCTTCAGGGCCAGGGATTGCGGCTCAAACTTCATTCTCGCGGGCGCGCCGGAGGGAGGCGCACCGGCCGACGCGGGCTGCGGCACAGTGCCACCACTAGGTGCCAGGGGACTCGCCTGCGCGGTGCCGGCGGCTGGTTGTGATGCCGGAATCTGCGCGACAGGCTGCGCTTCGGGCGCGCGAATGCTGCTGTCGTGCTTCACCTGAACGTTGGTTTCCGTGCCGGAATAGAGCGACGCCAAATTCGCCTTCGACCATTCCGGCATGCGAACGATATGCGGAATCAGCACAATCAGCACTTCATCGTCCTGCTTGTCGCTACTGTTGTCGGAAAAGAAATAACGAAGGAAGGGGATTTTTGCAAAGCCCGGCCACCCGTTTAAGGTTTTGGTGTCGTCTTTTTCAAATAACCCGGCCAGCACGCTTACTTCGCCTTCTCTCAGGCGGATATCGTGTTCGACGGTGCGCTGGCTGATGATGGGCTGATTGATGCCCCCGATCGAGGACACGCCGGTCTGCGAAGAAACCTCGATTTTAACCTTCATGCTGATTTCGTGGTTGGGGTGCACGCGCGGGGTGACATCCACATTCACACCCACGTCCAGGTACTGGAATTGCGTGTTGACCAGGGGGTTCACGATGCCCGCGCTGCCGGTAGAGCCCACACCGACGCCGGCCTGGAAGCTGCCGGTAGCCACGGGGATCTTGTCGCCGATTTTCAGTTTGGCGGGCTGGCCGTCGATGGAGCGAATCTCCGGATTTTGAATAATCTTGGTGTACGTGTCGGTTAGCACCGCATTGGCCGTCAAGCTGGGAAGCGTGACGGCGTAATCTGCCCCTGTTAAGTGCCGCAACTGGTTCAGGGCCAGACTCGTGGGGGTCGTAGTGCCCGTGGTGGTTGTCGTGCTGGTCGTAGTGGTGGTTGTAGCGGGGCTAATGGCGATGGAAGCGGACTGTCCGGGTAGAATTCCGAGGTCCCGCATGCGGTCCGTTCGCGCTTCGAGCACTTCCACCTGGATGACCACTTCGGGTTTAGCCTTGTCGATGTCCCGGATCATCTTTTCCGCGAGCGCCACCTTGTCCGGCGTGTCGCGCACAATGATGGCGTTCTGTGAGTTCAGCTGCTGGATGCGTTTCATATCCAGCAATTGCCGCAGGCCGGTCACAATTTCTGTAATGTCCTGAGCCTGCACGGTATTGCCCAAATAAAAGGTCCTGACTACCTCTTCTTCATAATCGCGGCGTTTCTGCGGCTGGTCGGGAATCACGAAAATAATATTTTCAGTCACCGGTTTCCAAAAGGCCTTGGCCTGTAGCGACACGATATCCAGCGCTTGTTGCAGGGTTACGTTGTTCAGGTTGGTCTTGATCTGCTTGGCGGTGAAATCCGGATCGTAGATGACCGTCAGCCCCGCCAGCTTGGCGATGGTGTCGAAGACCATCTTGGCGTCGTTGGTCATGGTCAAATTGATGGGGGCATTTGAGAGCGGTTTGAGCTCCGGGGGCGCGGCGGCCAGGGGCTGCTCGCCGGGTTCGGGCTCGGGTTGCGCGGCGGCGTCGGCTGCGCGACTATTCTCGGCAATTAACCCCACGGTGCGCTGTATTTCCTGGTCGGCGACGGAACTGGAGGGATCAATCAGCAAAGCACGCTGAAATTCCGCCACGGCGGTCTGCAAATCACCCTTTTTGCGCGCCGCGTAGCCGCGCTGGATGTGCATCTGCCCGGCATCGAAACGCGCCTGGTCGACTTTGATCTTGTAACTGGCGTTGGTGGGGTCGGATTTTACGGCCTTTTGGTAGTAGACGTAGGCGTCGTCGTAATCGGAAAGCAATTCGGCTTTGTGTCCCTGGTCAAAGTCGGTTTGCCCTTTGGGGCAACCCCCGGCAAACAGGGCGATCCCCAGGCAAATTGCCAGATTCCGCAAACGGCGCATGAACTCTCCCGACCCACGATACGACGAAGACCTGACTTAGCTCGCAGTCTAACATTCGGCTTAGAAGCGCAGCAAGCAACGGAAGGTTGGCTGTCTTTCATCGGATAACACCCCTTTTTTCCATGCTGTAGCGCGAATGTAACCTGCCAGCTATGATGGAGGTGTGGCGCAGCCGACGAAAAATACCGACCGCCGGAGGCCGGAGAAGTCCGGGAAGCCGGAGAAGTCCAAGAAATCCGCCAAACCCGCCGAGTTGCTGGTCGCCCAGAACCGCGCGGCATCGTATAATTACACGCTGCTGGACCGCTATGAGGCCGGCCTCGTGCTGCACGGCACGGAAGTAAAGGCCCTGCGCGAAGGCAAGGCTAATATTCGCGACGCTTATGTCGATTTTAAGAAGAGCGGCCCTTGGCTGGTAAACGCGCACATCGCGCAGTATCTGGCTGGCGGCCCGTGGAACCACGAACCGCTGGGCTCCCGAAAGCTGTTGTTGCATCGCAACGAGATTCACAAGCTCTCGGTTCGTACCGAAGCTAAAGGTTTAACCGTCATACCCCTGCGCATCTATTTCCGCAACGGCATCGCCAAGTGCGAGATCGCGCTGGCTCAGGGCAAAAAGACCTGGGACCGCCGAGCTGATGAAAAAAAGAAAGAAGCGCGGAGGGAAGTCGACGAATCCATGTATCGCAACAGGAGAAGATAAACGCACATGCAGATCACGCTGGAAACCAAGCCCTACGCCTGGCTCGAACCTGATGCCTTGGTTTCGTATGTTTTTGAAGAAAGCGATCCAATTCAGAGTCATCTAGTGGAAATCGATCAGGCCGCCAACGGTTTGTTGAAAAAACTCGTGAGCAGTGGGGAATTGACGGGAAAAACGCTGGAGTTCACGCTAATCCACGCGCCCGCAGGCCTGGCCGCTCCGCGTTTGCTGCTCGTTGGGGCGGGGAAGCGCGAGCAATTCTCCGGGGCCACCCTGCGCAAAATCGCCGGCGCGGCGTTGCGCTCCTTGAAGGCCAAAGGCGCGAAGAAAATCGCCTTTCTGATTAACGAAAACGATGCCAACGATGCCACCGCGCAAGCCGTCGCCGAAGCGGTGACCACCGCGAATTTCGAAACCGACAAATACAAGACCGACAAGAAAAACGAAAAGACCGTCGAAGCCGTTAGCATCGCCGGTTATCCCGACTCCGCCCGCGCCAGCGGCGAAGCCGCCGTGGCCAAAGGTGCAACCATCGGCGAAGCACAAAATTTCACCCGCGACTTGGTCAACGAGCCTTCCAACAAATTGACGCCGCGTATCCTGGCGGAAAAAGCCGAGATTATGGCTCGCGAGTCTGGTCTGGCGGTGGAAATTCTCGACGAGAAGCGCATTGCCGACCTGAAGATGGGCGCGCTGCTGAGCGTCGCGCAGGGCGGACCCGAACCGCCGCGTATGATCGTCATCACCTACGTTCCGTCCAAGCTCAATCCCAACGCGCCGGTCATTGGCTTGGTGGGCAAAGCCGTCACCTTTGACACCGGGGGAATTTCCATCAAGCCGGCCGACGGCATGGAAAAAATGAAATACGACATGGCTGGCGGAGCGACGATGCTGGGAGTGATGCGCGCCGTCGCCGCGCTCAAGCCCAACGTAAAAGTGATCTGCGTCGTACCTGCCACGGAGAATATGCCTGGGGGCACCGCGCAGAAACCGGGCGACATCCAGACGGCCATGTCCGGCAAGACCATCGAAGTGCTGAACACCGACGCGGAAGGTCGGCTGATCCTTGCCGACGGCGTCACGTTCGCCAAGCAACTGGGCGCGACCGCGCTGGTCGACGCCGCTACTTTAACCGGGGCCATCGTCGTGGCGCTGGCCAATATCAACGTCGGCGTGTTCGGCACCGATCAGGCTTTCACCGACAAACTGCTGGCCTCGGCCAAAGCCGCCGGGGAAAAAATGTGGCAAATGCCCATGGATGATGAATACCGCGAATTTATCAAAGGCAGCTTTGCGGATATTCAGAACATCAGCAGCGGCAAAGGCGGCGGGGCCATCACCGGGGCCATGTTCATCCGTGAATTCGCAGGAGACACGCCGTGGATCCATCTGGATATTGCCGGCACCGCGTGGAACGACGACGCCAAACCGTGGCTGGCCAAAGGCCCCACGGCGGTGGCCCTGCGCACGCTAGTCCACCTGGTGATGTCCTACTAGGGCGACGTTCCCCGCGGAGGCGCAGCCCGCGCCCGCGCTCCTTCTCGGCCAAAGCGGTTCCTTTGTGAGTTCTCGAGCCGCTCTTTGTTCTCCTCCGCCGATGTAACGCTCTGCACGCTATAGCCGCATGAGTACGTAAGACGTTCTGAAGCCCCAGGACCCAAAGAAAACCTGCAATGTGCAGAGTCCCGCGCCCCGAACCCGGCGAGCTATCGCCGGCGAATTTGGATGTAGGTGATTTCCCTTGACGCGCCGGCGAACATGTTTGCCGCCTCTTCTCACACGCTAGACAGAGCGCAGGTTGCCCGGCATTTTCTGATTATGCTGAACCGCGTCGGGTTTGCGAGGCTACGTTCGATAGGTGAGCTGGTGGCGGAAGTACTGCCCGTTCTGCCCGCAATTCGGACATTGCATTTGAACGCCGTCCGGCGGCATCTCGGGCTTGAGGGGCTGGAAGTAGTTAATCAACCCGGAGGCGCTGATCTTTGAATATTCAAATTTCTGGTTGCAGTTCAAACATTCCAGGACCCAACTCGCCATGACCGGCACCCGTAGCCACCATACGAAACGCTGCCGACAAAGGACATACACGAGAATCCGTAGGCTGCCTTAGCCGGCATTCGTTCGCCGGGCGATCGGTGAGCTAACTTTTCGCTGGCAGCAGTTTCTCGATGCGAACGGGCAGTTCACGCACGCGCACAGGGGTGGCGTGGTACACCGCGCGTCCGCCGCATGAGCCTCATCGCCTCCTACACGCTCTCTCGCTACGATGCCAACGGAACGTCCACGAGCGCAGGCGATGGAGACTTCGTCAACAACGCCTATGATTTCGATAACCCATTGCACGCCTTCGGACCAAACGCGCTGGACCGCACCCATCTCGTCAGTGTCGGCGCCGTGCTCGATCTGCCTTACGCGGCCCGCCTTGGGCTCACGTCTCACTATTCTTCCGCCGCGCCGCTTACCTTGACCCTGCCGCAAGCTGGCACTCCCGGCGAGATCTTCCGCACGGATGTTACCGGCGATGGAACTGTAGGCGACATCCTGCCCGGGACCAACGTCGGATCCTTTGGGCGCAGCGTCAAAGCTGAAGACCTCAATAACGTTATCACTGCGTACAACAACAACGACGCCGGAAAGTTGACCCCGGCTGGACAAGCGCTCGTCTCCGGCAACCTCTTCACGCAGGCGCAGCTGGTTGCCTTGGGTGCCGTAACGCCTACTCTGGCGCTCGCTCCGCCGGGGCAAGTTGGCCTCTCGCCGCTCTTCACCTTTGACGCGCATATCTCTTGGGAGCTGAGGCTCGCGAAGGCGATGCACTTCCTGCCGGAGCGGGTGATTCTCGAGCCGCAAATTGCGCTGTACAACGTCTTCAACTTCCACAATTACGATCCCTTCGGTAACGAACTGAGCGGCGTCTTGACCGGGGCTCCTGGAACTGCCAATGGCACCACCCGCGCGGATCGTGGCAACCTGATCACTCCAGGCTCAGCCTCCGGCGTGAATTGGTACGCCGTCCCGAGGCAAGCGGAGTTTGGTGTCAAGTTGAGCTTTTAGAAGTCAATCGGTCGGCCTCGCGCCGACGTCGCGATTGCGAGTTGAAGGAAGAAGGATTCGCTCGTGCCCCGCGGACCGCTGCACCGGCAGGTCGACATTCATTCCTGCCGGTTTTGCGGGAAGCCCTCTCCGCATACTGACGGTCTGCGTGGTATCGTAGGCCATGGCCAAACGCCAGGAGTGCCGCTGCCGTCACGCCAAGTCCATCCATTACCCGAAACGCAGCGACCGGAAGATTCAGCAGGCCTGCGTCTTCCCTGGGTGTCGCTGCAAAAACTACAAACCATCGAAACCTTAGTCAGCTTGGCTAAGCTAGGCTGTCCCGCGGACACTAGAACGCTTCTTCTAACTGCTCCCCGCCAACTTCCAGTATGATAACCAGCAACCGCATCGCTGGAGCGCCTGTATGCCTGAGCAACCGGATAACCCCCAGTCCCTCGAGCGCAAACTCGCCACCATTCTCTCCGCGGACGTCGCCGAATTCAGCCGTCTCATGGGCGAAGACGAAGAAGCCACGCTGCGTACCTTCCGCGGCCACAAGCAAGTCTTCGAGTCGCTCGTTACCATGCACCGCGGTCGCGTCTTCAATACCGCCGGCGACGCCATCCTCGCTGAATTCGTTAGCGCTGTTGAAGCGGTCCGTTGCGCCACGGACATTCAAGCCGCGCTGCGCACCCTCAACGACAAACTCCCGCTGAATCGCCAGGTCCGCTTCCGCATCGGCATCAATCTCGGCGACGTCATGGTGCAGGGCCAAGATCTCATGGGCGACGGCGTCAACGTTGCCGCGCGGCTGCAAACCGCCGCCGAGCCTGGCGGCATCTGCATCTCGGGGAGCGTGCACGACCAAATCCGCAACAAACTCTCGCTTTCCTTCCTGTCGCTGGGCGAGAAGAATTTTAAGAACATCCAACAACCGGTCCGCACTTTTTCGATCAGCGAAGTGGATGGCGCCGGCACTTTGCCGGCCGCCAAGCCGGAGTCCCGCGGCCCTAAGGGCGGTACATTAAAGTGGATCGCTGCCGCGGTCGTGCTGTTACTCGTCGGCGGAGGCTACTGGGCCTATACCGCGCATGAGCGCAGCGAAGCGCAGGGGGACGCACCGTCTGCGCCGCAATCCGAAGTCCGTTCGCCTTCGGCAGTGTCGTCACCGGCAACAGCGCCGCCATCGAGCGCGGCAACACCGGCAACCACAACTCCCGCGAACGCATCGCCCGCTCCCCCAAGCGCGCCAGCGACTCCCTCCGCGTCCGCTGCCAGTTCGGGCGCTGCGCCGGTTCCTCATCCCCACGCGCCGCGCAACTCTGCGACTCCCGACGCCTCTGCGGCGGGCGAACACGCTTTCGACGGCGACTACTCCGGACCTGTCTGCTTTGCCGAAACAAAGAAAGAGCCCCATCGCTGTTTCCGCGCCGAAGGCAAGATCAGCAGGAACAAAATCGCCGGCCAATGGTTCATGGGCCCCGAAAAAAAAATGATCATGGTCCTCTCTGGCGACGTCTCGAAGACCGGCGATGTGGTCATCGAAATGGTGATGCACAGCGAAACGCCCGACGGCGAGCGGTTAGCATCGATCAACGTACAAGGCACGCTCCGCGACGGCGCCATCAGTACCAGCGGCACATTCCGCAACGGCCGGCCGGCGACCTTGAACTGGCTGAAGAAATCCGACTAATTTCGCCCGTGCCCGCGAGACCGCAGGTGCACTGGGAGCAGAGAAAGCAACAAGTCGCATGAACGCAAATAGATGAGCGGAAATGATCGAGAGAAAGTCGAAGGATAGAAGGTCGAATCTAGAGCAGACCGAATAAAGCAGGGCGAGAGTCGTGTACGGTTTCGAGCCCGGCTTCGCCTTCGTGTTTTGTTCCAGCTTTGCCGACCCACACCACACTGCAGTGCTCCGCCATGGCGCGGTCTTCGTCAAAAATCAGCTCGATCATTTGTCCGCGCCGAAGATTCAAACTAGCGCGCACGCGGAAACCTTCCTTCGAGGATTCCACCACCAGGCAGGGCGTGCGTTTTTGCAGGCTGGCCAAATTGATGACCATGCTGGCGGGACGCCGGGAGGCGAGGCGCTGCGAGCGGCGTTTGGCAACAGGATGATTGGTCATGCGCGAGTCCATATACCAAGCACACATGGACTACCGTTTCTGCCGGGGAAGCGATTGTAGGGAGTTTCCCGGGCGCAGGTCAAATGAAATTTCATATACCGCCGGGGCTGGACCGAAATGCCTCTCAGGACTTCCTGGTTTTTCCTCCGCGCGTTTTGTCTCTGCAAAACCGATTTACCTCTATGGCAGCCTCTCTGAAATGTTTCTCCAAAAAATGACTGTGGCAAAAGGACACGTCTGACCGTTCGTTAACCTCTTAAAGGAAACAACCCCTTCGGTCTGCAAGAAATCCGTGTGGCCACGTTCTATTTGGTGAGACGGAGGTTTATGCCAAACGCAAAGGATTGCCGGCGTCTGCCGGACCGCGGGTTTCTGTGCCGGCTATGTTTTGTTACGAGTTTTCTGGCACTTGCGCTCGGGATGCCGCTGGCAGCCCAGGAGGCCGCGCATTCACCGGGCTGGGTGGTCATCTCCGTGCCAGACTACCGGGCCTTGCGGGTGAAAGCGTTTCCCGCCGAACGGGCTCCGGAGCCGCCGCCGGTCGACGCCACGCTGAGCCGCGTGGATTACGAGTTACGCGCAGATAGCGACGTGGCCGCGGGTCGGGCCACGCTTACCGTGGATGTGCTGAAGAACGGCTGGGTGCGCGTGCCCATTCCTGCGGGGCTGTTTGTGCGCGAGGCCAAACTCGACGGGAAGCCGCTTTCCCTGGCGTCGCCGGCGAAGGATTCCGGGCAATTTTCGGCGCTGCTTTCGCGGCCGGGGCGCGCGATGATCACGATGGATATTGCGCTTCCCGTGAGCGGCTCGGCGGGAGAGGAAAAACTGACGCTGCCTGCGACCTTCTCGGGGGTGACCAGCGTGACGCTAGAAATTCCGCGGACGGGCGTCGATCTTTCGCTGTACGGCGGGATTTTTTCCGAAAGCAAGGAATTGCCGACGGGAGGGAAGTGGACGGCGTTTGGCAAGGGCGCAGAACCGATGGTATTCACCTGGCGACGCAAGGTAGAAGAGCACACCTCCGCGTTGCCGCTGCGGGAACACGGGACGCTCACGCAGTTTGTGGGACTCGGGGAAGATTCGACATCGCTGAGCGCCAGCGTCGCGCTGCAAATCATGCAAGGCGCCGCGACGGAAGCGCGCGTAAAAATTCCCGGCAACGTAACCATCAATCAGGTGCAGGGCGCCACGGTGGCGGATTGGGAATTGAAGTCCGGCGAATTGCTGGTGACTTTTATCGGGCCCGTGGAGCAATCGGCGAGTTTTGTGATTACCGGCGAGGCTACCCTGCCGCGCGATGGGGCCCTGGATATTCCGCTGCTCCGGCTGACGGGTGTGGAACGCGAGAGCGGCGGCGTGGGCGTGGATGTTCTGGGAGCGGGAGAGATCAAGGAAGATTCCATCAAATCTCAGGGATTTTTGCGGGCCGATGCCAGCGATCTCGGGGAGCCGGTGGCGGGGCGCCAGTCTCCGGCACTGAAGGCGTTTCGCACGCACGCGACGGACGTGCAGGCGGCGCGCTCCCTACGCTTCGAGGTGACGCGCTACACGCAGCAGGCAGTATTGATGGCCAACGTTGGGGAAGCGCGTTATCGAGTGTTGCTGAGCAAGGATGGAAAAGCGCTGGTCGAAGCCCGCTACGCGGTGCGCAACAATCAACGCAGCTTTGTAAAAATTGTGCTGCCGGTTGGGGCCGCGCTGTGGAGCGCGTCTGTTTCCGGCCGGCCCATTCGTCCGGGGTCCGGCCCAGACGCGAGCTTGCTGGTCCCGCTATCAAAAACGCGCTCCGGCGAAGACGCGCCGGAATTCGCCGTTGAGGTGGAGTACCTCGTTCCCGGCGCGAGTTGGACCGACAAAGGGCGGCTGAAAATCGCCTTGCCGGCGCTGGACTTGCCGATTTCGCGCACCGGATTGCAGGTCTTTTATCCGCCACAATTCCGCGTATCCACTGAAGCTGGGTCTTTCCATCTGGAAAATTACGCGAATCCTGTTTCCTCGGTGCTGACCGCCGAAGTCGCTGAGCCAGCGGTCGACAGTGTCGTGCCCGACGGCCCTGTTAGCTGGCCCGAACTTACGGCTCCTGCCGCTCCCGTTGGCGCAGCGGGGATGGCAGTGACGGACCAGAAAAGCGAGGCCGGCAAGCGGAGCGCACAAACGCTGGTGGAGAAATTCCACGCCAGCGAAAGCGGCCGGCGGGCGACGGGAATTCTGCCCCTGCGCATAACTCTTCCGGCGTTCGGACCTTCGCTCTATCTGGTTGCGGAATTGACCGGCGAGAATCAAGCGCCGTCGGTGGACTTTATCTATCAGCAGGAGAAAAAGGCAGGTGGCCAATGAAACGCGACCTCGTGGTGTTGTTAGTGAGTGCACTGCTGGCCCTGCCAGCAGGCGCACAACAAAAAACGGATGCGCCCGCGCCCGCCCCGGGCAACGTCACGCTTTCCCTCGATGAATACAACCGGCTGCTGGCGCTGGCCAACCGGCCGGGCAAGAAATCAGAAGCGCCGCCCGCGCCGTACGTGGTGAAACACGCGGAGTTCAAATTTCGGGCGATGAACGACAACGTGATGGGATCGCTGCAGTTGCTAGGCGAGACGCTGGGCCCCAATGAAAGCGAAGTGCCGCTGGTCGCGGGCATGACGGTCAGCGAAGCTCGGGCCGGCACAAAACCGCTACCGTTGCTGTTGTCCGAGGACGGAACGCGTTCCGGGATCCTTCCGGGCGAATCGGAATTTAACGTGACCGTCGACGGGGGCGTTCCGCTGACGGTCGAGACGGGACGCGCTTCCTTTTTGCTGTACACGCCATGGGCGGGCAGCGTGCGCCTGGCGCTCGAGGTTCCTGGCGAGCGCACCAATGTGCAACTGAACAGCGGAATCATCACGCACCGCGCTTCCGTCGCAGGCCACACGGAAATCGAAGCCACGCTGGTGCCCGGGAAAATCGTCGATGTTTGGTGGAATACGCGGGAAGTGGTGGCTCCCGCGGTGCCGCGCGAGGTGCGCTTTCTCTCGGACGTGAAATCGCTGGTGTCCCTGACGGAATCGGACTTGCAAGTAGCGGCGCTGGTGGATTTGAACGTGGTGCAAGGCGATACCGATCAGTTCGCCGTGGCGATTCCCGAAGGCTTTGAGGTTACGGCGGTGAACGGGCCGACACTGGAATCGAGCGAACTGCAGAACGGGGTGCTGCTTTTGAAGGTTACGAGCCATGGACCGGGGGCGCACGAATTTCTAATCTCCTTTGAGCGCCCCATCAACGATTCACAGGCTAGAGCGCCGATTCTGGCTTTTAAGGATGCGCAACGCGAGACGGGCGAAGTCTTGGTGGAAGGGCAGGGCACCCTGGAGCTCACCGCGAAGGAATCCGGCGGACTGAAGCGACTGGATATCAAGGAAGTGAATCCTTATCTGCGGGCGCTGGCACGTTACTCGCTGCAGGCGGCCTTCCGCTATCACCGGCAGCTGAATGAGTCCCCCGCGCTGGCTCTGGCATGGACGCGTTTTCCGGATTCCAGCGTGCTCGCGGCCGTCGCGGAACGGGCCACAGTTACGACGCTGGTCACCTCGCAAGGGAGATCGCTGACGGAGGTCAAACTAACCATCAAGAATCAAGCGCAAGCGTTCCTCAAAGTAGAATTGCCGGCGGGCGCGAGCATTCTCACTGCCGAAGTTTCCGGGGAAAAAGTAAAACCGGTGCAAGGCGCAGACGGAGACCGCGTGCCCCTGTTGCGGCCGGGATTCCGTCCGGCGGGAGCCTACACCGTCTCCTTTGTGTTTTTGCATTCCGGCGCGCCATTTGCAAAGAAAGGAGACGGCGATATTTCCTTGCCGAAAATGGATGTGCCCATCGCCATCCTGGAGTGGGAACTGTTCCTTCCCGAGCAATTCAAGGTAAAGGATTTCTCGGGCGACGCCATGTCGGCTTCGCTATTTCCGCGCCCGGACCTGTCCTACGGCGCCGGCAGCTTTCAAGCTGGCGCATACATGGCGAGCGCTGCCCCAGGAGTCGCCGGGGGAATTGCCTATGGAACGGGCGGAATCTTGGGCCCCGGCGACAACCTGGCGATCAACGGCCGGAATGACCTCGAGATGCTGACTCCCGGCGTGGTCCTCGCTCCGGGTCAACTTGGCGGCTACGTGCTTGACCCAAGCGGCGCGGCGGTAGGGAATGCCCGCGTCGAAGTTCGAAACAGTTCCACGGGCAGTACGCTGAGTGTGGCGACCACCGCGCAAGGCTACTGGGTCGTTTCCGGCCTGCCGTCGGGGACCTACCAGATCTCCACGTCGTCTCCCGGTTTTCGCATGACCCGGCAGAACGTAGCGTACTCCTCGGACACTCCTGCGGCCTACCGCACACGGCTGGAGGTGGCCTCCGTGTCAGAGGAAGTCGAAGTTTCGGCGCAGCCCATGGCCGCCGTAACCCAGGCCGCGACGATTGGTCGCAAGGACAAGAAAGCGGCAACCGGGTCTGCGCCGACGCTGCCAACCGCGTCTGCGAACGTGTTCAATTTGCAGCAGCGCGTCGCCGGAGTCTTGCCGGTTGCGGTGGATGTGCCGCGTACGGGCACGTCGTATCGATTCCTGCGCCCTTTGGTGGTCGACCAAGAGACCAAACTGGCCTTTACCTACAAGTCCAAATAATCAATGGCCCGCCGGCAAGCTTGGGCGTTTCGAGTGCAGCACGCCGTGTCCGTGGGAGGAAACTTGCGACGCCGAAGTTTTCCGCCGGGGCGCGCTTCTAAGAATTATCGCTCGGACGGGTCAGCTTTCCAGTAGCCGGATAGCAGGCCCCAGTCGAAACGGCTCTGCTTTGAGCTAGCGGTCCGATCGAATTCCCACCATTGTGCTGGCAGCGTATTCGTTCGAGCGGGGGCGATGGCGGGCGGGTCGGGGTAATCGTGGATCAGCCAGTTGGGTTTGAGCAGCTGGCGGCGGCTGTTCACGGAATTGATGCCTCCGCCGCGATGACATACCGCGCAGGATTCAAGCGTTGCAGGATAGTCATCGAGCTTTGCGAATTGTTTCGCGGAGGTTCCTTCATCGGCCCCGAAGGAGTTTAGCAGCGCAAATGTTTTTTCCTTGCGTCCGGTTTCGCGGAGCCCGCCGGCTTTGCCGGCAAAGAGCAGACGACGGCTGAGCACAATCTCATAAAAATCCTGGCCACTAAGCAAAAACTCCTGTGCAGAACCAGAATCAGCCGCGTCATTCGGGGTCACGGAGCGATAGACGCGAATCTGTACGCTTTCCGTGATGGGTGCAGACTGCAGGGTGCCGTGGTCGTCAAAGAGCAGCAGTTGCCGCACCAGTGCGAATTGCGTGCCGACAGGGAATTGCGGCAGTCGGGGATTTTCGGCGGTTTGCTCGCGCACGTCTTCGCCCACGTCGGGGCGTGGAATCCAGGGCCGGGGGAAGTCCCAAAGGGCGTGTAAATAGTCGAAGGTGGCCTTACGGCCTTCCGGGAGGCGCATAAAAATCAGAAAACTCGAGCGCGAAAACTGTTCGGCGTGGGCCGCGGCCGCGGGTTCAGGGGTAATTCCCGCGCCTGGCGCGGCGAGCTGTACCCAGGAGCTGTGCGCGTCAAATAAATCGGGAGGGAGAAAGGCGCGGTCGCGATGCTGCGGATCATACTGTTTGGCGAATTGCCCGGAAGCCACGGCCTGCCGGTAATTCTCGGGGAGGGCGCGAATCTGTTGCGCGCTGAGCGCCAGGCGGCGCAGCGCTTCGGCCAGACGCGATTGCAATTCCTGAAGTTCTTTTTCGTAGGCCGGCTCGCCGGGACGTTCGGGCGCGCGCTGAGCGGTCCAATCAAAGACGGACCAGAGATCGCGTTCGAGCATGGCCCGCCGCAGGGGATCTTGTATGAGGCGTTCGCCGCGCGTTTGCAGAAATTCGTCGAGAATTTTTGTGACCCGTTGGTGTGAGGGTTCGCTCAACAGATATCTTGTGTTCGGCCAGAGAGGGGGATCGAGAGCGTCGGGAACCTGCGAGGTGCTGGGGATATCTTCGCGGATATAGAGCGCGGCGTGCAGGCGGTTCCAAAGATGCGCGGGGTTGGGATCGTAAAGGGTGACGCCGGGGGGGAAGCCGAGCGAGAACGCTGCCCGGCGCGACGGGGCCCACAGGCCCAGAAGCAGGACGGCCAGGGCCAGAGCCCGAAAGAAAAAACACATGGCACCCTCCCAGTGCCTGCAGTTGTGCTGGCCGGCGCCGAGAAGTTACCGCTTACGGTCCAGCTCGAATGCCGCGGCGCGGAAGTCTCCGCGTAAATCCAGGTTGATGCCGTGGCGCATCCACCAGGCGCCGGAGGCGCTCCCGGGAGTGTCAGGAAACGCTTTGCCCTCGATAAAGCTGAGTTTGTACTCGGCTTCGGGATCGAGACCCTGCAGCTCGAGCAGCGGAAAGCCGCGGCCCTGCTGCGTCGAATGCGTGAAGGCGAAAACGACGGCCTGATTTTTGTCGCGCAAAACCGTTTCGGTGGCGGAGAATTCGCTATCGCTGCGCGGACTGATCAGGCGATAGAGATCGCCGCGCACGATGGTGCGTTGCACCGCGTGATAGGCGGCGATGAGGCGTTTGGCGGTGGCGAAATCTTCCGGGGTCCAGTGATTGAGATTGGCGCCAATGCCCAGCGAGCCTTGCATGGAGCTGAGCATGCGATAAGTGAGCGAAGTGGCGCGGCTGTTGTACCAGTGCGGAGAATCGGTGACCCAGGCCATCATGATTTGCGGGGTGTAGGCGTAGGTGAAACCATCTTGCATGGAGAGGCGGTCGAAGGGATCGGTGTTGTCGGAGGGCCAGACTTCGTCGGTATATTGCAGGATGCCGAGATCGACGCGTCCGCCTCCGCCTGAACAGGATTCGATTTCGATTTTGGGATGTTTCTTGCGCAGGTCGGCGAGGATGGAGTAGAGGTTGCGGATGAACTGCACGTAGACACGCTTCTGTTCCTCGACCGGGACTTGATCCCAGCCGGGTTCGGACCAGTTGCGGTTGTAATCCCATTTGAGAAAGGAGATGTCGTTTTCGGTCAGCAATTTGTCGAGAAAGCCCTCGACGTAGTCGCGGACATCGGGACGCGCGAGATTGAGCACCAGTTGGTTGCGCGACTCGGAACGCGGGCGGCCGGGGAAATTCAAGACCCACTCGGGGTGCCTGCGATAAAGGTCGGAATCGGGATTGAGCATTTCCGGCTCGACCCACAGACCAAAATCCATGCCCAGCGCGTGAACCTTGTCGATGAGCGGTTTGAGGCCGTTGGGAAATTTTTCTTTATTGACGTACCAGTCGCCGAGTCCGGCGTGATCGTCCTTGCGCTGGCCGAACCAGCCGTCGTCCATGACGAAGCGGTCCACACCGATGGCGGCAGCTTTTTCCGCGAGTACTTCCTGGCCGGCTTCATCGACGGCAAATTCCGTGGCTTCCCAGGAGTTGTAAATTACCGGGCGGGGCTTGGGGTCCGGAGCGTGGGGCAAAATGCGGGCGATTTCGAAACGATGCAGCGCACGCGAAGCGCCTCCGAGCCCGTGATCGGAATACCCCGCGTAGAAGGTCGGGGTGTCGAGATGCTCGCCGGGATTTAATCGGTAACCAAAATCAAAGGGATTGAAGCCCCCGGTAAGGCGTACAGCGTCGCGTTGCGTCTCTTCGATGGTGAAACGCCAGGAGCCAGACCACGCCAGCGCGCCGAACCAGACTTCGCCGTGTTCCTCGCTGGCGGCGACCGGACCGCTGGCCGTTTGGCTGGCGTCCCGCGAAATGGCAAACCACGGATTGGCCTGGTGGCCGGTGGTACCGCGGCGGCTTTCGATGACGCGCTCGCCGCCGTGGATGGGCTCTTGATTCAGAGTCCACTCGCCGGCCCAGCGTCCGGTGAGATAACTCAAGGTGTAGCGGGCGGGAGGAAGCGTCCACTGCGCGGCGGCGGCCTGCTCGACGATCACCGATTGTTTCTCGCGATTTTCAATGCTCGCGGAGCGCGCCAGAATGCCGCTGTCTGCGTCCATGGTGTAACGCAGGATAACGTAAATCTCTCGCGAGATATCTTTCAGCAGGACTTCGAGAGACTGCGCGCCGTCCGACGTGGCATGCACAAAATGCAGAACCAGGTCGCGATTGCCGTCCGCAAAAGTTATTTTCAGCGCCGGTTCGGTGAAGAGGCCGGCTCCCCAGGCGGCGTATTCCTGCGGCGTAGTGGTGTATGGCGAATCAAATGACGCGATCTCGGGAAAAGAATGCGCGGGGGCAATAGTGTCGCGGGCGCCGAGACGGCCGCCCCAGTAAAGCGGCTGCAATTCGCCGCGTTCATTTACACCGAAAGCGTAAGTGGAGTTGCCGCCATCCAGACGAAAAACCTGGAGGTTCTGCGCAAGACTCTTGTCGCCGCAGAAAAGAAAAAGAAACGAAAGGGCTAGAAGTGAAGAGAAGCGCGTGGCTGTGAATTTCATTTCGCCGTATCCTAACACTGGCTCGGCGGGTGACGCCAGTCGCGGGTGAGTTCTTGGCGGTGGTGCGATTGCCAGGGCCAAGACAGAACTCACACCCCGGGTGAAGACAGGAACCCGAGGTTCATTAGTTTTTTGTAAGATTGGCCGCATAAATGTGTGTTTGGCGGTTTTGGCAGATATCGTGCACGCCCTACAACCGGGCGCGCAATGTTCTTGGCGCGCTCCGTGTTTGTGCTCGTATTGATGAGCTCATCCCCCATACCAACGATCGCCGAAGCGCTCGAGATCGCTTTGCAACATCACCGCGCAGGGCGGCTGAGCGAGGCCGAAGGCTGCTACCGCGAAATCTTGCGGCTTGTGCCGCAGCACGCCGACGCGCTGCATCTACTGGGAGTGCTGGCACAGCAGGCCGGCCAGTACGAGCTGGCGATTGGACTTCTCCGCGCCGCCGTCGAGCAGAATCCCGGAGCCGCCGACTATCGATGCAACCTCGGAAACACTTTCTTGCTGCAGGGCGACTGGGCAGCCGCCGCGGCCAGTTATCGCGATGCTATCGCGCTGGACTCCACGCATGTGGACGCATTGCACAGCCTGGCCAATGTACTTTTAGAGCGCAACGAATTTGCGGAGGCTGAGCGAATCTTCCGGCGCTTGCTCGAATTGCAGCCGGAACATGCCGACGCTCTCTACAATCTGGGAAATGTGAAACGGAAGTGCGGGGAACTGAGCTCCGCCATCGCCTGCTATCGCGAGGCGCTTCGTCTAAAACCAGGCTGTGCGAGTTTCCACTATAACCTGGCGCATGCCTTGCGCGAGTCGGGCGCGGCGGAGGAAGCGGCCCTGGAATATCGCGAAGTGTTGCGGCTGACGCCCGGGGATGCCGAAGCGTTCTACAACCTGGGAATCGTGCTCCAGGAGCAAGGCGAGTTTGCGCAGGCCAACGCGGCGCTGCGCGGCGCGATTGGCCTGCGCCCCGACTACGCCGAAGCGTTCAGCAATCTCGGCGCGGTGCTGCAACAGCAAGAGGATTTCGCGGCGGCTGGCGAGGCGCTCCATCGCGCCATTGCGCTTGAGCCCGGCCTCGGCGAGGCGCACAGCAATCTCGGCGGAAATCTTTGGAGACAGGGAGACCTCGCGGGCGCGCTCGCGTCTTGCCGGAAGGCCATCGCGCTCAAACCGGAATTGGCCGAAGCCCACAGCAATCTGGGGCATGTGCTCGCGGATCAAGGCGAGCTGGATGCGGCGCTGGAGAGTTACCACCGTGCCATCGCGCTCCGGCCCGATTTCGCCGAAGCGCACAGCAGTCTAGGCGGAAGCCTCTGGAAGCAGGGAGATTTTGCCGGGGCGGCGGAGTGTTGCCGCCGGGCGATCGCGCTGAAACCGAACCTGGCCGTCGCGCACACGTACTTGGGCGATGTACTCGCCGAGCAGGGTGAACTGACAGCGGCACGAGAGTGCTTTCAACGTGTGGTCGCGCTTCATCCCGAGCTCGCCGAAGCGCACAACAGTCTGGGCGGCAACCTCTGGCGACAGGGAGACCTGGTGGGCGCGCTGGAGTCCTGTCGTCGTGCGGTAGCGCTCAAACCGGAATTGGCCGAGGCCCATGGGCATATGGGGCACATATTCACGCATCAAGGTGACCTGGCCGCGGCGCTCGAGAGTTACCAGCGGGCCGCGACGCTGAAACCCGATGCCGGCGCGTTCCTGTACTACGCAGGACTCGCGCACTTGCTGCGCGGGGAATTTTCCATCGGCTGGCAAAACTACGAATACCGATGGCACACGAACGCCCTGCGCAAAGTGCGCCGGACGTTCATGCAGGAGCAGCCTCCGCCTGCGAAAGCTGCGCCAGCTGAAGCCGTGGTGGCCGAGAAGGTGCCGGGCGGGGCCCCGGCGCTTGAGGTTGGAGTGAGATTGTGGAGGGGCGAACCACTCAACGGTGCGCGCATTCTCTTGCACGCCGAGCAAGGTCTCGGAGACACCTTGCAATTTGCGAGGTACGCACCGCTGGTGGCCGCGCGTGGTGGGGAAGTGGTGCTCGAAGTACAGCCGGGATTGCGTCGTTTGCTCGAGAAAATGGAAGGCGCAGGACAGGTACTCGCGCGGGGCGACGCGCTTCCGAGCTTCGCCTGGCACTGTCCCCTTTTGAGCCTGCCCCTGGCCTTTGGAACGGATTTGGCGACCATCCCCGCGAAGGTCCCGTATCTCCGCGCCGAGCCGCAGGAGTCGCAAAACTGGGCACTCCGGCTGGCGGAGGATTCGCGCGCTCGCGGAGCAGGATTGCGCGTCGGACTGGTATGGGCCGGCAACCCGTGGCATGTTCGGGATTCGCAACGCTCCATGAAGCTGTCGCAACTTGTTCCGCTGGCCGAGGTGGACGCCTGCTTTTATTCGTTGCAGAAAGGCCCGGCAGGCGCGCAGCCAGTTCCCGCGGGCTGGAAGCTGATCGATCTTGCCGGTGAGCTCGAAGATTTTGCGGATACCGCCGCGCTGCTCTGCAACCTGGATTTGGTGATTACCGTGGACACCGCCGTCGCGCACCTTGCCGGGGCCTTGGGTAAACCCGTGTGGAACCTGCTGACGTACGCTCCGGATTGGCGCTGGCAGCTGAATCGCGAAGACAGCCCGTGGTATCCAACCATGCGCCTGTTTCGTCAGCCGTCCGCGGGCGATTGGACCCCAGTAATCGATCGCGTGGCCCTCGAACTCGCGCTCCTCGCAGACAGCCCTGCGTGCGAGAAGCGGCGGAAGCTTCGCGGCGGCGCACTGTCTACCGTGAGCGCGCCGTGAAGCTCAACATGGGATGCGGCTTTAACCGGATTGCCGGCCTGGTGAACGTCGACAAATACCCGGCCTGTCATCCGGACATGGTCTTTGACGCCGAAACGCTGCCCTGGCCATGGGAAAGCAATAGCGTGGACGGAGTCTTGTTTAATCATTCGCTCGAACACATGGGTGCCAGCAGCAGCCTGTTTCTGAGCATGGTCCAGGAGCTGTACCGGGTTTGCGAGCCTAATGCCAAGGTCCGCATCAACGTGCCGCATCCCCGGCACGACAATTTCATCAATGATCCGACGCACGTCCGCGCCGTCACGCCGGAGATGATGTGCCTGTTTGACTTGCAGAAAAACCAGCAATGGGTGCAAGGCGGCTTTGCCAACTCGCCGCTGGCCATTTATCTCGGAGTGGACTTCGTCCTGGAAAGCTCCGAAATCCTATTGAGTCCGGCCTATGAGCAGAAACTCGCGCGCGGCGAAATATCCCCCGAAGAGATCAAGACATCGCTGGCCGAGCGTAGCAACGTGGCCCAGGAGTTCCGGATGGTTCTGAGCGTCCGGAAATGAAACGCTGGAGCGTGCTATTTCATGCTTAACATCGTTAATCCGCAGCCTTCGCAGTGCAAAATCTGCGGCGGCATCAGTCCGCTCCTTGGCGTCGTGGACTTCCACAAGAGTTGCATCGAAGCGCAAGGGAAAATCTTGAACATTTCGGGAAAGCCGATTTACTACCGGAGATGCAACGCCTGCGGGTTTGTGTTCACCGAGGCCTTCGACGATTGGTCCCCGGGAGCATTTCTGAAATACATCTATAACCAGGACTACATCACTGTGGACCCCGACTACGCCGGCGCGCGATCCGCCAGCAACGCGCAGGCGGTCGAGGCCATGTTCCCGGCTTCGCGCGCGGCGATCTCGGTACTCGATTACGGCGGCGGTGGCGGGCTATTCGCGCGCGTGCTCGGCGAAGCAGGCTTTCGAGCCACCACTTACGACCCGTTTTCGAACTTCTCGGCCCGTCCGCAAGGACTCTTTGAGCTGATTACCTGCTTTGAAGTCATGGAACACGTGCCCTTCCCGGGCATCGCCGTCGCGGACATGAGCGGGCTGCTCGCCGCCGAGGGCGTCATCCTGTTTTCCACCCTGACGCAGCCCGCAAACTTTGAGGAATTGGGTTTGCGCTGGTGGTATGTGGCTCCGCGCAACGGACACGTTTCGATATATTCCCGGCACGCGCTGGCGATTTTGTTTGAGAAACACGGCCTGCAGCTGTTTTCTCTCAGTGATCTGGTGCACCTGGCTTACCGTAAGCTCCCTGCTTTCGCTGCGCACCTTGTCCACGGCAGCCAAGCGCTAAGCCCTCTTGCCAAAGCAGAGATCCCCGTCTCGTCCTGCCCTGTCGTCCTGCCGTTGACTTAACCCCGCACGAAACCTAAGATGCCTTTGCTCCCGTGACGGAAACCGACGCCATTCTCGGCCATACTTTTTCGCACTATCGCATCATCGAGCAACTGGGCGGCGGCGGGATGGGCGTGGTGTACAAGGCGGAAGACACTACACTCGGCCGCATGGTGGCCCTCAAATTTCTTCCCGAGGAGGTTTCGCGCGACAGAATCGCCCTGGACCGTTTTCTCCGCGAGGCCCGCGCTGCCGCCGCCCTCAACCATCCGAACATCTGCACCATTCACGAAATTGGCGAAGACGAACATGGCCGCCGCTTCATCGTTATGGAGTTGCTCAAGGGTCAGACGCTCAAGCATCGCATTGCCGGCGGGCCGCTTCCTTCGGAGACGCTCGTCGAGCTGAGCGTGCAGTGCGCCGACGCTCTCGACGCCGCGCATGCTGAAAACATTATTCATCGCGACATAAAACCCGCGAATATTTTTGTTACCGATCGCGGTCAGGCCAAGGTGCTCGACTTCGGCTTGGCGAAAGTGGTGCGTGGCCCCACGGGAGGCAGCACGGGCACCGCCACCACCACCATCGACGAAGCCGACCTCACCAGCCCCGGCGTCGCCCTGGGAACTGTGGCTTACATGTCTCCCGAGCAAACGCTTGGCAAGGAACTCGACGTCCGCACCGATCTTTTTTCTTTCGGCGTGGTGCTCTATGAAATGAGCACCGGCCGGCCGGCGTTTCCCGGCGCCACCAGCGCGGCTATTTTTGATGCCATTTTAAATCGCGCGCCGATTGCTCCGGTGCGCCTCAATCCGGAATTGCCCGCTGAACTCGAACGCATTGTTAACAAAGCGCTCGAAAAAGACCGCACCATGCGTTACCAAAGCGCCTCCGAGCTGCGCGCGGACCTGAAACGCCTGCAGCGCGACACGACCTCCAATCGTTACCAAGCGGTGTCCTCGGCACAGGAAGCGGCCTATGCCGCGGCGGCGAGTTCGTCGGGACCGTTGGCCGGACCGTCGGGCGCTACGCCTTTGCCGCCGTACCCTGGAGCGAGTCTGGCGTCGAGTGGGGCGACGCTCGGCGCTCCGGCGGGCAAGTCCCGCCGGCGCTGGCTGATTCCCGCCGTGTTGGGCCCCCTTCTTACGGTCGTCATCGTCTTTCTGGCCATCCACTTCTTCTCCTCCAAGAAATTAACCTTGGATATCCAGAACATGCGCATCGCCCCGCTCACGCAATCCGGCAAAGCCTCGGCCATGACCATCTCCCCCAATGGGCAATACGTTGTTTATGTGCTCGCTGACGGCGGCAAAGAAAGCCTCAATGTGCGTCAGGTCGAAACCGGCAGCGACGTGCAGGTTCTCGCGCCGGATGAGGCTGTCTACCGCAGCCTGACCTTTTCCGTGGATGGCAACTACGTTTATTTCTGCCGCGCCAGCAAACAACTCGCGGGCTACAGTGAGATTTACAAAATGCCCGTCCTCGGCGGTGAGCCCCAGCCCATCGTTCACGATTCCGACACTTCCCCGGGCCTTGCTCCGGACGGCAAGCGCCTGGCTTTCATCCGCGGCGATCCCGCCAATTTTCAACTCGATCTCGTGGTGGTGAACAGCGACGGGAGCGGCGAAAAAACTCTCGCGCGGGTTCCCGCCAACATCAGCGGCGGCAGCTTGTTCACGCCTGCTTGGTCTCCCGACGGAAAAACCATCGTGCTCCCCAACTACAGAAATTCCGGCGAACGCTTTCTCATTGCTGTCAACGTCGCCGATGGCTCTACCCGTACTCTCTACCAGACCCCCAATTTCGTCGGGCGCGCCGTCTGGCTTCCCGATGATTCCGGCTTGCTTTTCGTCATGGCGGAAAATTTCCCGAACAGCCCGGGCCAGCTCTGGTACATCTCCTATCCCAACGGCGAGCTCCACCGCCTCACCAACGATCTCACCAATTATGGTCTGGCTTCCCTGGCCATCACCGAGGACGCCAAGACCATCGCTGCCGTGCAAACATCGGTGCACGAGGAAATTTGGCTCGCCGCGGGGGGAAGCTCCGATCCCGCCAAGCAGATTCCTTTCAACGGCGAGCCGTTTCGCATCTCTTCTGCATCCGACGAGCGCCTGGTCATTCAGGACCAGCACGCTCAGGCCTTTACGATGCACCTCGATGGTTCCGGCCAAACCGCGCTGCTTACCGGGCGGCAACTCGGCAGCCTGTTTGACTGCGGTCCTAGCGGGTTGATCTGGTCTGAAACGCGCGATAACACCGTGAACATCTGGAAGGCCGACGCCGATGGCAGCAATGCCGTGCAGTTGACCCACGAAAAGCGCGCCACGCTTCCCGTGTGTACTCCGGATGGAAAATTCTTCGTTTACTGGAACGCCCCCAACGAATTTCTGCAGGACGTCAATGCCAGCACTCCGCCCCGCAAGATTGAAGAGATCGCCTCCACCTCGGGCGGCCGCTTGCGCATCTCGCGCGACGGTAAATTTATCGGCACCATGGGCTTCACGAAGGGTCCGCCGGAGCGCATGGCCTTTATGTTCGCCCCCATCGATGGCGGTCCCATCCGCTATCTTTTTGACAATGTTCCGAGCGCTGCCACCTGGGCGGACTGGTCGCCGGACGGCCAAGCCATGGATTACGCGCTACTGCGTCGCGGCGCCGCCAATGTCTGGCGCCAGCCCATCGCCGGCGGCCCGTACCAGCAAATCACCAAATTCACCACCACAGTCATGAGCAGCTTCCGCTGGTCTCCCGACGGCAAGAACCTCTACGTGATTCGCGGCACGCGTTCCGCGGACATCATTTTGCTCCGCGACACGAAATGAAAGGAAGTCGATGAAGGAAAGGAGGCTCGGGAAGTAAGGAACCCGGAGAAGAAAGCCGCGCGGCAGGTGTCCGTCAGGTTGCGTTACCGCCTATAAATTTCCCTATCTCACATCTTCTCGGGCGCTTCAATACCGAGCAGCGACAGCGCCGTCACCAGCTGCCTTTCCACCACTTCGGTCAGGCGCAACAAGAACCCGCGTTTCTGTTCGTCGGCCTCCGAGAGAATATGAAACTTGTGGTAGAAGAGGTTGAACGCCTGCGCCAGTTGAAACGCGTACTTGGCCACGAACGCCGGCTCCTGCCCGCCGATCGTCAGCTCCACGGCTTGGTCCAGGGACCCCGCGAGGAGTAGCAGTTCCCATAAATCGTTGCCCGCATTGTCTCTTGAGGTCCCGTCGAGCAACGCCGCGGCGGTCTCTGGCCTGGCGGTGATTTCCGCCGCGCCTGCCTCCGCGCCTTTTCTGCGAATTCCGCGGATGCGCACCACGGCATATTGGCAATAGGGCCCGGTCTCGCCTTCAAAACTAAGTGCGTCGGCGAAATCAAACGCGATGATCGAGTTACGCGTAAACTTCAAAAGAAAAAATCGCAATGCGCCCACCGCTATGGCGTGCGAGGTTTTCAGCTTTTCCTCGTCGCTCATCTCCGCGTGGCGCTGGCGCACTTCCGCGAGCGTCGCGGCTTCCAGTTTGTCGATCAGGTCGTCGGCCTTGACGCCGTGTCCTTTGCGCCCGCTGACCTCCACGTACGGCTTCGCCGCTTCCTCCTGGCTCAGTTCGTAGCCCAATTCCGCGGCGCAGCGCGGCGTCAAGGCCACAATCTCGTATGCAAAATGGATGGAATTCTCTGCTTCTTTGGCGTGTCCGAGCGCGCGCAATCCCTGCGCCACCACGTCTTGCAGGTACGCCTGCCGGGCATCGATCACGTTATAAACGGTCGTCGCCGCCGCGCCAAAATTTGGCGCCTGCGGGTCACCTTTCATGCTGGTGGTGGCCCACACGGTCTCGACCGCGGGCGCATTCTTCCACTTCGCGTAACGAAAATCCTTACCCAGCAAGCCAAATTTCCAGAGCTGGTAGGCAATATCCTTCCCGACGTAGGTAACCGTTCCGTTCGAGCGCACGATAATTTTGTCCTGGATATTCTCCTCGTCGGTATCGTCGCCGGCGCCCCCCGCTTCCTTCACATCCTTTGCTTCCTCTAGCTCCTTGCCCTGCTGCCGTTCCGCCGGCATAATCCAACATCCCGCCATCTTTCCCGTGCTCGCCAGCACGATCGCGCCCGACGCCTTCAGCATCTCAAACGCGGCATCCCAAAACTTCAAATGCAAAATTTCGCTCTCGCGCGCCAGCAAATCATAATAAATTCCCAGCCGGGCCATGGTGCGCAGGTGAAACGTAACAATTGCGTCGGCCACCACTTCGGCAACTTCGGCTTCTTCTCCGCGGCCAGCCTCGATGGCCCGCAAGGTGTCGGCGCGCAACTCCGCCGCGCGCGCTTTGTCCGCGGCAAAAAACTGCGTAGCCTGCGCATAAATGTCCCAGCACTGGTAATCGAAATGCGGCTCCATGGCCATCATCTTCACGCTGACCGGCGTGCGCTTCTCCATCTGCAAGAGCCCGATCACCACGTCGGCGACCTGCACCCCGGTGTTGTCGATGTAATTCTGAATCTGCACGCGATGCCCCGCGTGCCGCAAGATCCGCACCAGGGTGTCGCCGAGCACGGCATTCCGCACATGCCCGACGTGCGCCGCCTTGTTGGGATTAATGCTGGTGTGCTCGACAATGATTTTTTTGGCCGCTTCATCACCGCGCAGCACAGGGCGAGTGCCTCCGCGCTCGCCGGCTTTTGCGCCGTCTTCTTCGTCCCCCGGGCCCGCCAACGCCTTCCAAAAATATCCGCGGTCAAAATAAGCATTCAAATACCCGGCCCCGGCCACCTCCATCCGTGCGATACCTTCTACCTGCGGGAAAGCGTTGGCAATCTCCTGGGCAATCAGGCGCGGCGCCTTTTTCAGCCGTTTCGCCAGCTCAAAACACACCGGCGAGGCGGCCTCGCCCATGGCGATCTTCGGCGGCCGCTCGAGCGCCACGCCCAGTTCGACGTGGTAGGTCTTGCTGATATGGCGAGCCAGCGCATGCCGCAACCGCTCTTTTAGTGTCTGATACACGCGTCCTCGATTTGCTCAACGGCGGGGATACCCGGGCCTTGCTTAGAAGTCCTTGGACTCCCGCACGCCGGCAACGAACCGCCACGTTTTTAGAACCGCCGACTGGCCCATACTATCAGTCTACCGAGAAATCTCCCTCTTCTCTGCTTGCTCTCCGGTCTTGGGCGTTTAAAACCCCCGCAAAACCTCCTCAAAAGCCGTCTGAGATTCACAAAGCAATTGAGGTAATAGAGTGATCCGTCGCCGCACGGATTCTTTTCAATTTTTTGTCTCCCTTAACCCCATTAGAATCAACCGCTCACACGTTCGTGGCTTAAAATGGCCCCGCGCGCTGGGGGCGCCCGTCGCTCCCCGCTTATCCCCGTTTTTTTTGCGGCCGCAGCCAAGTTTGACACGCTCTAAAGCCGCCGATACTATCGTTTCGCTAGCTCCACAACACTTTTTGCGGCGCCGCCCCACGGCACGGTGGCGGGAGCACTATGAAACTGGCCTATTTTGACTGTTTTAGAGGAATCAGCGGGGACATGACGCTTGGCGCGCTGCTCGACGCCGGCTGTCCGGTCGAGTACTTGCGCTCAGAACTGCAGTCGCTCGATGTTCCCGGCTGGACGCTCTCGGCCGAAAAGGTCTGGAAGAACGGCATGGCCGCCACCCACGTCAAGGTGCACAGCGAGGATCAACAGAAACATCGCAGCCTGACGACCATCTTGCAGATCCTTAACAATTCCAAGATTGCACCTCAGGTTCGCGAACGGGCCACGGCCATATTCGAGAAGCTGGGCCGCGCGGAATCCTACGTCCACGACGCGCCGCTGGAACAGATTCACTTCCACGAAGTCGGCGCCGTCGACGCCATCGTGGACATTGTCGGCGCGTGTCTCGGCTTCGACGCTTTGGGCATCGCCAAATTCGCCAGCTCGCCGCTGAACGTTGGCGGGGGCACCGCAAAAATGGCGCACGGGGTTCTGCCGGTGCCCGCGCCGGCCACGGCGCGCCTCCTCGAGGGCAAACCGACGTACTCGAGCGGCGTGCAAAAAGAACTGGTGACGCCCACCGGCGCAGCCATCGTCGCTACGGTCTGCGATTCCTTCGGGCCCCAGCCGCCCATGACCGTTTCCGCAATCGGCTACGGCGCGGGCACCATCGATCTCGAGCATCAACCGAACGTGCTGCGCATCATGATTGGCGAAGCTGCGGACACATCTCTGGCCGCGCCGTTTGGATTCGATGAAGAGATTTACATTATCGAAGCCAACCTCGACGACATGAACCCGCAGATCTACGGCCACTTCCAGGAACGGGCCTTCACTTTCGGCGCGCTGGACGTGTACACCACGCCGGTGCAAATGAAAAAAAATCGTCCCGGCACGCTATTGACGGTGCTGTGCAAACCGGAGGAAACACAAAAACTAATGGACCTGATTTTTGCGGAAACTACCACCATCGGGGCACGCGCTTACCGTGCCCAACGTCGCGTCCTTCCCCGCGAAACGGTCACGGTGTCGACGGCGTTCGGCGACGTCCGCATGAAGGTAGCCAGCGTGAACGGCCACATCCGTCAAGCCACGCCGGAATACGAAGATTGCCGCAAACTGGCGGTCGAAAGAAAAGTTCCGCTGCAAGCGGTGATCGGCGCGGCGCAGCAGGCCTTTGCGGTAAGAGCGAAAATTTAAAACATGCCTGACAAAGCAAAATATTACCTGACCACACCGATCTACTACACCAACGGTTTGCCGCACATCGGGCACACCTATTCGACCATCGTGTGCGACACCATCCGGCGCTACAAACGCATGCGCGGCTTCGATGTGGTGATGACCACGGGCACCGACGAACACGGTGTCAACGTGGAACGCTCGGCGCAAAAAGCCGGCGTTCCGGAATCCGAATACGTAGCCAAAATGGCTGCGGAGTGGAAGAAACTGTGGGACGAACTGGGTTTGCAGGCTGACGAATTCGTGCGCACCACCGATCTAAAACACGCGCACACCGTGCAGTGGCTCTTCAAACTCTGCCGCGAAAACGGTTTCATCTATCCCGGCCACTACACCGGGCAATACTGCATCTACGACAATGCCTACGTGGACGTGAAGCCGGGCGAACCTTGCCCCGATTGCCAGCGTCCCACGGAGACGGTGACCGAAGCTAATTTTTATTTCAAGCTGTCTGCATTTCAAAAACCGCTTCTGGATTTCTACAAAAAGAATCCTGATTTCATTCAGCCCGAGGCGCGGCGCAACGAAATTCTCAGCTTCGTTGAAGGCGGCCTG
This sequence comes from Candidatus Acidiferrum sp., assembly GCA_049516615.1. Lineage (GTDB taxonomy): Bacteria > Acidobacteriota > Terriglobia > Acidiferrales > UBA7541 > Acidiferrum. The sequence goes on from JBEKSZ010000007.1 coordinate 43,295, forward strand.
CGCGACCTGAGCATTACGCGCACCAGCATTCGCTGGGGCATCCCCGTGCCCGGCGAGGAAAAGCACGTCTTCTATGTCTGGTTCGACGCGCTCAGCGCCTATCTCACCGCTGTGGGCGGACCGAATTACGAACAGCGCGGCTACTGGCCCGCCGACCTGCATCTAGTCGGTAAGGAAATTATCCGCTTTCATGCCGTCTACTGGCCTGCGTTCCTGATGGCTGCCATGCTGCCGGTTCCCAAACAGATCTGGGCGCATGGCTGGCTTCTGATGGACAGCAGCAAAATGTCCAAGTCCAAGGGCAATGTGGTTCGTCCTCGTCCGATCGTGGATGTGCTGGGCATGGACGCCTTGCGCTACTACCTCCTGCGTGAAACGGTTTTCGGCCAGGACGGCAATTTCAGCTACGACGCGTTGATCCAGCGCTACAACAGCGACCTGGCCAATGGATTGGGCAATTTGGCGAGCCGCACCGCCGCGCTCATCGAAAAATATTTCGCGGGAAAGATTCCCAGGCCTGCGGCCCTCGCGCCCCAGGATGCGGCGCTCGCCAAAGAAACGCAAACGGCCATTGCCGAGGTTTTAGAAAACTATGACGCTCTAAAGTTCAGTCACGCGCTGGAGAACATCTGGTCGCTCATCTCCGCTGCCGATAAATATCTGACCTCCGAGAAGCCCTGGTCGGGCGGGGATTCCGACGCCGAGCAGCAGCGCCGCGCCACCGTGCTGTGGACGACTTCCGAGCTTTTGTGTGTGGTTGCCGCGCTTACGCATCCCGTGTTGCCGGACTGCACTGCGAAGGTTTGGACGGTCTTCGGGCTGACCGGCAAACTCAGCGCACACGATTTAGGCCGCCTAAGCTGGGGCCAACTGGTGCCCGGTACGGCGCTCGGCAAGACCCTGGCGCTGTTCCCCCGTATCGATAAAAAAGAAGCTCAGGAGAGAATGGAAGCTATGGAAAACGAAGCACAGAACGCGCCGTCACCCGTTGCGGCGAGTACCCCAGCGAGCCCGGCGAGCGGAACAGCCGCGGCGCCGGCGGGCGCCACAGCCAGCGCCACGAGCGCTGCTCCCGTTGCGAGCGAGAAGATTACCATCGACGATTTCACGAAAGTCGAGATGCGCGTGGGGCAGATCAAAACCGCGGAACGCATCGTCGGCGCGGACAAATTGTTGAAGCTGACGGTCGACATCGGTACGGAAATTCGCCAAATTTGCGCGGGCATCGCGCAATTCTACGAACCCGAGAAACTCATCGGCCGCAAAGTCGCCGTGGTAGTCAATCTCGCCCCGCGCAAACTCCGCGGGGTCGAATCCAACGGCATGATCGTGGCCGCCTCGGTAGGCCCGGAAGGCCGTCCCGTGCTGGCCGGTTTTCCCGACGAGGATGTCGAAGTGGGCGCCCGCCTGCGGTAGTTGGGTCTGGCGGCGCAGGCATTATTGCCCGGGCGCGGTGGTGTCCCGAACCGTCGACAGCGCGGTTGCTTTGACGCTCTCCAGCCAAGCATGCCGGTGCTAGTGAAACCATGGAACTGATCGATTCCCATGCGCACATCGATTTTCCGCAGTTTGCGGAGGATCGCGACGCCATGTTGGAGCGCGCCCGGGCGGCGGGGGTGCAAACCATTTTGGCCATTGGCACCGGGCCCGGCCCGGAAAAGATGGACGCGGCCATCCCGTTCGCCGAGGCCCACGACTGGATCTACGCGACCATTGGCGTGCATCCGCACGAAGCGAAACTGGTGACGCCGGGCGTTCTGGAAAAGCTTACGGAACTGGCGAAGCATCCGAGGGTCATTGCCTGGGGCGAGATTGGGCTGGATTATTTTTACGACCACTCACCCCGGGAGAAGCAGCACACTGTTTTCCGTCAGCAAATGGAATTGGCGCACGCTGCCAAGCTGCCCATCATTATCCATTGCCGCGATGCCTGGCCCGACACACTGAACATGCTCGACGAACACTGGCGGCCTACGGGCCTCGGGGGGATCCTGCATTGTTTCACCAGTACGCTACAGGACGCGCGGCGGGTGCTCGATATGGGCTTTATGATTTCGTTTGCGGGGAATTCGACTTATCCGAAAACGCAGCATTTGCGCGACGTTGCGAAAGCTTTGCCCTTGGCGAATATTTTGATTGAAACGGACGCTCCGTTCCTGGCGCCACAGGGGTTTCGCGGCAAACGAAATGAGCCGGCCCGCGTGGCGGAGGTAGCGCGGGCGCTTGCGAGTGTGAGAGACTTGCCAGCAGACGAATTCGCCGCCGCAACTTCAGGGAACTTTCGGCGGTTTTTTCGGCTTTAAGCTGCGCCCGGGGCTGCGCTTGGCAGGCCCTGCCGGCTTTTTGCAATATGCGTTTCCTGCGGCCGCTCGCGCCCCTGGCGGCTTCTAGCTGATTTGTCCCGGTGGAATGTTTTGGAGGATGGTTATCACCCTGCTTACCGCGAAGGAGATTTTCGACCTGGTCCGCGAAGACCTGGTTCTCGTCGAGGAGGAACTCGCCCGCCAGAGCGCCGTGGCCTTTGCGCCGGTGGCGGAACTGACCAGCTATCTTCTGGGCGGAGGCGGCAAGCGCTTGCGTCCGGCATTGTTGCTGTTGTGCAACGGATTTGCGGCAGGGAAGCGCAGCCCGGGAGCGATCCGGCTAGCGGCGGTGGTCGAACTGCTGCACAGCGCGACGTTGATCCACGACGACGTGATCGATGGCGCGGACACGCGGCGCGGGAGGCCTTCGGCAAATTCGCGGTGGGGAAATCACCGCAGCGTTTTGGCCGGGGATTGGCTGTACATGCAGTCGTTCCAGATGGCGCTGGAAGAGCGCAACTTTCGCATTCTCGATGTGCTGATCGACTTGACGCAGAAAATGGTGGAAGGCGAACTTTTGCAGTTGGCCAAAATCGGGCGCATCGACGTCACCGAAGACGAGGCCCTGCAACTCGCGACGTACAAGACGGCGTGTCTCTTTAGCGGCTGCGCGCGGCTGGGGGCGGTGCTTGGCGGCCTCGAAGGCGCCGAGGAAGAGGCCCTAGCGGAGTACGGGCGGAATGCGGGATTGGCCTTTCAGTTGGTGGATGACTTGCTGGACTTTACGGCGTCGGCAGAGACTTTGGGCAAGCCCGTGCTCAGCGATTTGAAGGAAGGCAAAGTCACCTTGCCGTTGATTTATGCAATGGAAAATGGCCACCGCGAGGCGCGGGCGCTCGTGGCACGGGTCCTTGAGGAGAAGGAATTTTGCTCCGTGAAAGCTGAGGCCATTGTGGCCCTGGTGCAGGACTCGGGAGCGCTCGAGCGGGCGCGGAGCCTGGCGCACGAATATGCCGGGCGCGCCAAGGCTTGTTTGAACGGGCACGGGAAATCAGAGTACACGCGGGCCCTCGCGACCTTGCCGGATTTTATCTTGGAGCGCGAGAACTAGGCTTTTACATCCTGCCAAGCTGGGGCGCGGCATGCCGCACCCCGACAAGAGACATGTTCGATTGCGGCGCCGGCCATGCTTGCTTTTAAGCTGATCTATCACCCCGGATACGATTTAAATATCGGGGCGCATGTTTTTCCTTCGCAGAAATTTCGCTTGATTGCGGAAACTTTGTTGAAGGAGGGCATAGCTCTGCCCGGAGATTTTCGGGAGCCTGTAGCCGCGAGCGATGAAGATATTTTGCGCGTCCATACCCCCGAATGGGTGCACAAGTTAAAAACGGGGACGCTCTCGGCCAGCGAAGCCATGATGCTCGAGGTGCCGTATTCACAGGAGCTGGTCGAGGCGGTGTGGCTGGCGGCGGGCGGGACGATCCTGGCGGCGCAGTCGGCCTTGCGCGACGGATTCGGATGCAACCTGGGCGGCGGGTTTCACCATGCGCATGCGGCGCACGGCGAGGGATTTTGCGCCGTTCATGACGTGGCGGTAGCGATTCGGCGTTTGCAAAGTGAAGGCGCGATTCGCAAGGCCATGGTGGTGGACACGGATGTGCATCATGGCAACGGGACGGCTCATATTTTCCGGGATGACCGGACCGTTTTCACGCTCTCGATTCATCAGCTGAACAATTATCCGGCGTACAAGCCGCCCTCTACCGTGGATCTCGATCTCGATGATCGCGTCGGGGATGATGAGTATCTGGCACGACTGTTGCCTGCGCTGAGGAAGGGGCTCGAGGAGTTTTGTCCGGAGATGATCTTTTATGTAGGTGGAGCGGATCCGTACTGTGAGGATCAATTGGGTGGCTTGTCGCTCTCGCAAAAAGGGCTGCGGGAGCGGGACCGGCGCGTCTTTTTGGAGGCGCTGTCGCGGGGGATTCCGGTGACCACTACCTTGGCTGGAGGTTATGCGCGGCGCGTGGAAGACACGGTGCGGATTCATGTGAATACGATTTTGGCGGCGCTGGAGGTGGCGCAAAATCGCTCCCCGGCCGGTTACTGAGGCGGGCAGGCCGGTCGCGGCGGAAGATTCCGTACAAAGTTCGCCGCGATCGACTCCCCCTGCATCGATTGTCGGGCTTGGCGGCTCCGGGGGCCGGACGGTGGTCCGGCGCCTACAAGGGCGCTTCATTCCACCTTGAGGTTGTCGATGGCGAAGATAAAGGCGCCGGGGTCGGAGGTAGCGGTAAAGAGGATGCCGGTGATGTCGTGGCCATCGGTGTTGAAGTCGGAGAAGGGGATTTCGACTTCGGTCCAGTCTGGGCCGGTGGCGAAGGTTTTTTGCGCCGGCAGGTAGCCGCCGGATTGTGTAAAGAGCAAGACACGATAAGTGCGGCCGTCGCCGTGGGTCGAGAAATGGAGGGCTTTTTTGCCGGAGAGATTCGCAGGTCCCGTGGGAGTTCTGCTCGGGGAAAACATCGCGCCCGCCCAGGGGTACTGAAAGGCCGGTGAAATTACTCCCGTGATTTGCAAGGCATGTTTGCTGCCGCTTGGTCCGCCTTCGATGATTTTTAGTTCGGCAGTGGATCTTCCGCCGGTGATGGCATCCGTAGAAACGGAAAAGCCCATGCCGAATTTTGTTTGCAGCGACTGATCTTCAAAATCGCTGATCAATCCACTTTCCGAGCCGGGTGGCGGCGCGGCGTTGTGCGACGCGGCTTCTTGTTGCTTTTCTTTCTCGGCCGCGCGCCGGAAGGGTTCGCGATTCTCTTGGTATCCGGTCTTCCAGACGTCCAGGATGTCGCGCGTCGCGGTAATGTCCCGCGTGGGATCGCCTTTCACCAACAAAAGGTCGGCGCGTAGACCGGGGGCAATGCGTCCGCGGTCATTCAGACCAAACGTCTGCGCAGGAAGGGAAGTCGCGGAAGCGAGGGCCTCCTGCGGCGTAAGGCCCGCCTGCACCAGCAGTTCGAGTTCGCGATGAAGGCCGACGCCGTGCGCGGTGCCAGGATTAGGCGCGTCGCTGCCGGCGAGAATGGGGACGCCGGTTTTCTGGAGCGCGGCGACAGCGGCCAGGGCGTTGGCAAAGTTGAGTTTCGAGTCCGATGCCGAGGAAATCGCGCGTTTGAGATTCGCGGCGGATTGCGAATCGATGTAGGGCCCAAGATGCGGGTCGGAACTGAGAGGTTCGCCGCGCGGGCCTCCGGCGGCAATTTGGCTGACGGTGAGCGTGGCGACGACGAAGATGTGATGTTTCTTGGCCAGTTTTACAAACTGGCCGGAGGGCGGAGCATCCTCGAAAATGTGCTCGAGGCCGTCCGCGCCGGCGTTGATGGCGTCGATGGCTCCGGCTTGCGAGCCGATGTGCACGACTGCGAGTTTGTGGCGATTGTGCGCGGCTTTGATGACCGCGGCGAGTTCTTCCTTGCTGAGCGTGGCGACGGGATGGCCGTAGGCACTGCCGTCGTCGTAAATCACCTCGATGTAGTCGCTGCCTTCGGCGATGCGCGCGTCGACGAAGGACTGCGCTTCGGCGGCGCGGGTCAAGACGGGAATCTCCGTACCGGATTCGTCGCCGTGGCCTTTTGCGACGGTAACGGGCGTTCCGGCCGAACGCAGTTCCGCAGCGTCGTGATTTTTGCCGTCGACTTCCATGCGGCGCATTTCGGCGTCGTATTTGGGATCCGAAGACATGTCAAGCTCTGTGGTTACGCCGAAGACCAGAGCTTGCTTGAGGGCGTCGGCCCAGGCGTGAGTGTGGGCGTCGATCAGTCCGGGGAGGAGCGTGGCGCCTTGCCCGTTGACCTCCCGAAGAGCGTCGGGAGTTTTGAGACTGGCGCCGACGGCTTTGATTTTGCCGTCTTCGACCCAAACGTCCTGGTTGCCGAGGGTGCTCCGGCCGTCGAAGACGCGAGCGCCGCGAACCACGAAGCTAGGCGAATCAGTCCCGTTTGCGGGCGCGGCGGGTGTGCCGCCTTGCTGCGCGAGGAGCGACGGAGCCGCGAGCGCGAACGAAATTAACGTCAGAAACCATGCGCGGGCGGTGAAAAGACGCTGCGAATATTTCGATCGTTTCACGCGACGGCCTCCCGCGGGATACTTCTGTCATTTTCCACGCGCCGGACGGGAAAAGATATCGGGGACAAGGGGTATGCGCTCAGTGAAGACGAAGTTGCGCCTTAGCGGGGTTTGGCTTGCGCACTTTGGATGGCTTGCGTCCGCTGTTCAACTTTGGCGGCGTCGACCGTGCGGCCGAGCTGCCGGAGGGCCTCGGCTTCCGCGGTCAGATCGCGAAGCAGGTAAGGGCTGTCGGCGCCGAACTGCTTTTCGGCCATGGAGACCAGGTGGGCGTGGCAGCTTTCGGACTTGTCCGGCTTGCCCCACTGATCGTAGACCTGGCAGAGACTGGTGAGCGGAATGGCCAGGCGGCTGTCATCGGCGCCGTACATGGTTTCGTATATGGTGAGAGAGTGCAGCAACGCCGACTCACTTTTGGCGAAATCGCCCTGCATGGAATAGAGATGCGCCAAGCCGCGCAGGGCATCCGCGGTGCCGGTGCTGTTTTCACCATAACTGTTTTGGTTCACGCGCAGTGCTCGCAGGAGCAGCGGCTCGGCAGTCAAGAAGTCCTTTTGCATCGCCGCGGTCATCGCCAGATTTTGCAGCGGCAATGTCAGCAGGGGTGAGTCCGGTCCGGAGAGTTTCTCGGTGAGCGCCATCTGGCGCTTGAAGGACTCTTGGGCGCGTTTGTAATCGAGGCGCCAGGCGTAGACGTTGCCGAGCTGGCCAACCGCTTCCGGGAGCCGGCCGTCGGGAGGCTGGGCTTTTTCGGCTATGGCGATGGCTTCCCTAAAGGAGCTTTCGGCGTCATCGAAGCGGCGCTCGGTCATGCCTTGCGTTCCAGCCTGCATGGCGGCGTGGTATTTTTCGTCGAGATTCGGGGCGGATTCGGAAGCTTGGCGTAGGGCTTCGAGATTGCCTGCGTCCTGCGATTTTCCGGCAGAGCGGAGGTCAGCCAAGTGCTGGTCAAAGCGTTGCTGCGCGCTGTGCAGCTTGTTTTGTGCGTCGAAAAAAATCTGCGGTATGCCCGGTCTTGGGGGAGCTTCGTCGATGGCAGCCTGGCGATAGTTGGCGAGGGAGCCAATCCAATCGCCTTTTTTTTCCAGGGCCAATGCGAGATCGAGCCGGCCCTGCAATTCCTTGGGCGCGAGAGAAACAGATTCCCGGTATTCGGCGATGGCCGCGTCGCGGTCGCCCGAGCCTTCAAGGGCCTGCCCACGGCAGTCATGATAAAGCGAAGTGGTGGGGTCGAGTTCTTCGGCGCGCTGGAGTTCGGCGGCGGAGGCTGCGTAATCTTTTTTCAAAAGCAGGACGCGGCCGGCGTTGCCATGTGGCCAGGCGAGGGAGGCATCGAGCTTTTCGGCGGCGCGATATTGCTTGAGCGCTTCGTCGTAGTTTTTTTCGGTTTCAAAGGCGCGGCCGAGTCCAGAGTAGGCCCGCGGCTCGGCGGGATCGAGCTCGATGGCTACGAGATATTCTTTCTTGGCGTCTTGCAGCCGCCCGGTGTCGAGCAAAGCGCCGGCGAGGCAAACATGGCAGACGGGGTAATCGGGGGCAAGCTTGGCAAGTTCGCGAAATTCGGTGATGGCCGCGGCGGGGTCTTGCTGCATTAGCGCGGAGCCCAGGTTTTGCCGCGCATCGAGGTTGTTTGGCTCGCGGCGGATGACTTCGCGGTATTCGCGGATGGCCTCGGCGCTAGCGCCTTTCTGTCCGTAAATCACGGCGAGGTTGTAACGCGCGTGGACGTCATCGGGATTGAGCGCGAGAGCTTCTTTATATTGGGCGATCGCGCCGTCATAATCGCGCAGATCGCCGAGGAGAAAGCCCATGGCCACGTAAGCAGGCTGATAGTCCGGTTTGTTGCGGATGGCTTGCTGAATTTCGGACCTGGCGCCTTCGAAATTGCGGAGTGAGCGGAGGGAAAGTCCGGCGTTGAGGTGCGCAGGGGGATTGCTGGGATTGCGAGCGATGGCGGCTTTGGCTTCGCGAAACGACTCTTCCGGATTTCCAGAATTGTAATAGACATTGCTGAGGCGCGTGTGGACTTCCGGATAACCAGGATCCTGGCGCAGTATTTCTGCGTAAAGTTGTGCGGCCTCGTCCCATCGCGACTGCTTCATCAGAATGTCGCCGATTACAAAGGCGGCAGCGCGCTGTGCGGCGTCATCCGGAAAACCGCCAGAGAGTTCCCGGCTGGCGGCATCGAAGTCATCCGCGTGTTTCAGTTTTCCGGCATTGCTGAGGTGCGCAAGCACAGCGGCGTCTGCGCGCGACGCGGAATCGGGGACGGGCAGATGTTTGGCGGTGTTTACCGCATCAAGAACGGCGGGGTTGACCCCAGCGGCTTTCAGCAGGGTAATGTAGGACGCGTCGGGAAGGAAGCTGAGGCCATCAGAGTGGATTTCGGTGATCACGTTATCCGCAAGAACATCGGCGGAAACCATGGCCAGCAATTCGCTTTTGCTCAACGGACGGGGGGAGCTGCTGGCGGTATGGCAGCCCAGCAAGCCACAACAAAGCTGTGCAATCAGGAATAAAGCGATGTGCTTTTTCATTGCTGGGCCCCCGGGCATGGATGTTTTGAAGAACGGCTGCCAACGGGCTACTTGCGGGCGAAGCGCTCGAAGTCGGCCATTTGGCGTTCCATTTCTTCGCGCGCGGAGTCGGCCGCGCTGCGGATGCCCTGGATACGCAGTTTGAATTCGTCGGCGTTGGAGGCTCGCGAGAGGGCTTCGTCTAACGTGATCAGCTGGCGCGTGTAGAGATCGAAGAGCGATTGATCAAACGTCTGCATGCCGTATTGGCTGGTGCCTGCGGCGATGGCGTCGTGGATGAGGCGCGTTTTGTCGGGATTAATGATGCAATCGCGAATGTAGGCAGTGGCGATCATGACTTCGCAAGCGGGGACGCGGCCGACATCGTCAGAGCGGCGGACCAGGCGCTGGGACACTACCGCTTTCAGGGTGGCAGCCAGCTGCAGACGAATCTGCTTTTGTTCCGGCGGCGGGAAAACCGCGATGATACGTTGAATGGTTTCCGTGGCATCGAGTGTGTGCAGGGTGGAGAACACCAGGTGGCCGGTTTCGGCGGCGAGCAGGGCGGTGGAAATGGTTTCCAGGTCGCGCATTTCGCCGACCAGAATTACGTCGGGGTCTTGACGGAGGGCAGCGCGCAAGGCGGTTGAGAAGTTTGCGGTGTCGACCTCGACTTCACGCTGGTTGATGAAGCTGCGCTTGTCGCGATGCAGAAATTCGATGGGGTCTTCGATGGTGATCAGGTGGTCGGCGCGATTGGCATTAATGCGGTCGATCATGGCGGCCAGCGTGGTGGACTTGCCGGAGCCGGTTGTGCCGGTGACCAGTACCAAGCCACGCTGCTCTTCGCAGATGCGGGAAATGACTGCCGGCAGATTCAATTCTTCGGCGGTGCGTATTTTGGTGGGGATGACGCGCAAAACCATGCCGACGTTGCCGCGCTGCTGGAAAACGTTGACGCGGAAGCGCCCGAGGCCGGCGACGCCATAGGCCATGTCCAGTTCCGCGGTTTCCTTGAACTTTTGCTTCTGCCGGTTGGTCATCATGCTGAAGGCCATGGACAGCATTTCTTCCGGTGTAACGCGCGGCACGTCGGTGATGGGGGCAAGTTGCCCGTCCACGCGCAGATATGGGTGGTTGCCGACCTTCAGGTGCAAGTCGGACGCTTTATTTTCGACGGCCCGGCGAAGCAGGTCATCAATGCTCGTAGCCATATCGTTGGAAACCCCGCAATCGTGCAGCTAACTGGCGACGTTAGCATCCACGTTGGAGGCGGGCAAGAAAGGCGCGCCGGGGCGTAGCGGCGTGATTACCTGCCCTTTGGGACAGGCCCAGGCGGAGGGCGGCAGTGCCGGGAAAAAGGACAGCGCAGGGACGCGGAGGGCGCGCCGACGGAGCGCGCAGCAGACCGGCGGCCGCCTGAGAAGTCGGCCGCTTTAGGTCAGTCCGGGATCTTTTTGGTTAGGTAGATGGAGTCGTAGAGGAGGCCGGCCAGGAAGCCGCCCGCCAGGGGACCGACCCAGTAAACGCCCTGGTTGCCGAGGTGGGCACCGGAGGCCAGCCAGGGGCCCAGCGCGCGAGCTGGATTCAGCGCACCGCTCGTGAAGGGCATGGCGACAAATATCCCCAACGCATAGGTTGCGCCAATGGCCAGACCGGTGCTGCCTTTGGAGATGGCGCGGTCCTCATCGGTGGTGGCGAAGAAGACGAACACCACGAAGAAGGTGGCGATGGCTTCAAGGGCCATGCCTGCCCATTTGGGAAAATCGCGATTGAGTTCGGCGGTGCCGAGAGCCACGTTGCGCCAGGCGTCTTCAGGGAGAATGGCGCGCAGAAGGTACGCGGCAGCGATGGCGCCGGCGATCTGTGCGGCCCAGTACATGGCGGCTTCGATGGTGTTCATTCGTTTGGTAGCCCAGAAGCCTATGGTCACAGCCGGATTGAAGTGGGCCCCGGAGATCTGGCTGAGCGCGGTAAAAAATATGGCAATGGCCAGACCATGGGCCAAAGCCACGGTCAAGAGATTGACGTCCAGCGCACCATGCACGTACTGCACCGCGCAAGCCGCGCCTTCGCCAAAGAAAACCAGCGCGAAGGTGCCGAGAAACTCAGCGGTTAATTTTTGCGACGTGTGGTACATCCGAGAGTCCTCCCGCGATACGCGCGCACACGATTCTAGCCGGAACGCTGCGCGGAGTGCCAGCGCTCAAGTGGCGACGGTTCCACGCAAGCGGGGAGCTGCGAAGGCAAGGTCAGGGAGAGCTTGCGGCGGTCCAAGGTGGCGAGGTGCAGAGCGCGCGCGCCGTTGGTAGCCGAAAGGTAAATGTTGGCGAGTTGGGGCGAGTACCATTGAGGGTATTCCCATCAGCACAGTACGTTATCGCGAATATAAAACTTGATCCGGGTTACCCCTGCGTTGCACTACAACCCGTTTTCCGCTGCCGAAGGTCATGGTTTCTTTTACGGAGGGTCCATGCTTCCCGTCTTCGCACAACGGCGCCTTGGCAAGCCGAACTGTTTTTTACCGGCGAGTGCCGCGGTGGCGATTCTCTGTCTGGCATCCGGGATGGGGAGCCCCAGCCGAGCGCAGGGTCCAGCGTCGAGCGTGCTGGCAAAGGCACAAACCCCGACAGCGCCCGCGACGACGCCGGATCCGAGATCCTCGTTGCGTCCGGCCGATCCCCATGCCTCCGCCGACAGCGACGATTTCGATGAACCGGGCGATGCGGCATCACCGTCATACGCCGATGTACATTTCGAATTGCGAGCCGATGGATCCGCAAACGTCACCCTTTTCGTGCTCGGCGGGTCCTCGCTCAAGGCGTCCGA
>JBEKSZ010000008.1:0-54253 GCA_049516615.1 Candidatus Acidiferrum sp.
TGTGGATTACCGTACAGGAGCATCACGTGGCCGCAGCGGAACGCCACGCCGCCAACATCGCGGAAGCGGAGTCGCAAAAAGGGGTGCGCGGCACGGCGCGCCGGGTGCGCAAGGCCTTGACCGGGAAGCAGAACGCTCCTGCGAAAAAAGGCAAGAAGAAGTAAGGGAAAAAGAGGATCAGCATGGGACAGAAAACACACCCGTACGGATTTCGCCTCGGCTACAACAAGCCCTGGAAGTCGCGCTGGTACGCCGATCGCGACTACGCGGACCTGTTGCACGAAGACGTGAAGCTGCGCAAAGAGCTGAAGGAAAAGCTCAAGAGCGCGGGAATCAGCTCCATCGACATCGAGCGTGCCGCCAACAAGCTGGTGGTGCGCATTTACACCGCGCGTCCCGGCATCATCATCGGGCGCAAAGGCGCGGAAATCGACAAGCTCAAGCAGGATGTGCAGAAGCGCACCAAGCGCGAAGTGCATATCGACATTCAGGAAGTGCACCGTCCGGAACTGGACGCCACGCTGGTTGCGGAATCCATCGCCCTGCAACTTGAAAAGCGCGTTGCGTTTCGCCGCGCCATGCGCAAAGCCGTTGATTCGGCGCTGCGGTTCGGTTGCAAGGGCATCAAGGTACGCGTGGCCGGCCGCTTGAACGGCGCGGAAATCGCGCGCAAAGAGTGGTACCTGCAGGGCCGCTTGCCGCTGCAAACCTTGCGCGCGGACATCGATTTCGGCACTGCGGAAGCGAACACCACCTCCGGCGTGATCGGCGTGAAGTGCTGGGTATACCAGGGCGAGAACGTTCCGAAACGCGCTTCGAAGATTCAGAAGGAAAAGGAAGCCGCCATCGCAGCAGCGTAGGGAGTGACGGCGACCATTTCCGGCAGCCAGCTCGGGAAAGATTAGGAAAAGAGACGATTGCGATGTTGATGCCCAAGAAAGTGAAGTACCGGAAACAGATGCGCGGCCGGCGCAACGGCAAAGCCTGGCGCGGCGGCGATCTGGCGTTCGGCGAATACGGACTAAAAGCCATGGAAAACGCCTGGATCACCGACCGGCAGATCGAAGCGTGCCGTGTGGCGATCTCGCGCTCCATCAAGCGGGGCGGGAAACTCTGGATCCGTATTTTCCCGGACAAGCCGTTCACCAAGAAGCCGGCGGAAACCCGCATGGGTAAAGGCAAAGGCGCTCCGGAGCGCTGGGTTTGCGTGGTCAAGCCGGGACGAATCATGTTTGAAATGGCGGGCGTCGATGAAGCCACGGCCAAGGAAGCCATGGCCCTGGCGGGACACAAGCTGCCGATTCCTACGAAGTTCGTATCCCGAGCGGGGAGCTTTTAATCATGGCCAATGTGAAGCGCATGGACAAAATCCGCGAAGCCAGCGGGGATGAATTGCACGCCCAGCAAAAAGAGCTGTCCGAGCAGATCTTCCGGCTGCGTTTCCAGCTGACCACGGGACAAGCGGAAGCCTTGCGGCGGCTGCGGGACTCGAAAAAAGATCTCGCTCGAGTCAAAACCTTGATTCGCGCTCAGGAATTGGTCGCCGCACCGCGCGAGGCGAAAACTTCCGTGCACTCGCGCGCGGTCAGCAGCGCGCACCTTGCCGGCGCGGCCAAGAAGTCAGCGTCCACAAAATTGCGGTCGCACAGTAAAAGGAAGGCGTAATGACACCTGAACCAATAAAAGCTCCAGCGACAGAATCCGCCAAGCGCGGGGAACGCACCGCGCTGACCGGAAAAGTCACCAGCGCCAAGATGGAAAAGACCATCGTGGTCGAAGTGCAGCGCTTGGTGCAGCACCCGAAGTACCGCCGCGTGGTGCGTATCTCCAAAAAGTTCTACGCGCATGATGAAGCGCGCCAGGCCAAACAGGGCGACACGGTACGCATCGTGTCCTCGCGGCCGCTATCCCGCCTGAAGCGCTGGCGGCTGGCAGAAGTGCTGACGCGAAACGCGTCGGCGGAATAATCGGGGTATCGAACCATGATTCAGATGCGAACTTGGCTGACGGTGGCCGACAATTCGGGAGCCCGCAAGCTCATGTGCATTTTGCCGGTGGGCGGCGACGTAGGCCTGCAGGCCGGACTCGGCGACGTGATTACTGCTTCCGTCAAGGAGGCCACGCCGGAGAGCCAGGTCAAACAAGGCACGGTAGTGAAAGCCGTTGTCGTGCGCATGCGCAAAGAGCGCCGGCGCAAGGATGGCACGTACATCCGCTTTGACGACAACGCGGCTGTTTTGATTAACGATGCAAACGAGCCAGTCGGGACCCGCGTTTTCGGCCCGGTGGCCAGAGAGTTGCGCGAGAAGAAATTCACCAAAATCGTCTCGCTGGCTCCGGAGGTTTGGTAGGTCATGGCCATTAGCGACAGGCATCAACGCACCGAACGCAGCATCATCGGCGTGCGCAAAGGCGACACGGTAAAGGTAATGGCGGGACGCGACCGCGGCAAGAGCGGACGGGTGCTCTCCATCGACGCGCGCAAAAATCGCGTGGTGGTGGAACACGCCAATATCATTAAGCGCCACACCCGCCCGAATCCGTCCAAGAACATCAAGGGCGGTATTGTGGAAAAGGAAGCGGGCATGAACGCTTCCAACGTGATGATCGTATGCCCGAGTTGCGGCAAGCACACGCGCATCGGCCACACGATTCTTCCGGACGGCGACAAAGTGCGCAGCTGCAAGCGCTGCAACGAGACGCTGGATAAGTAGTTTTCTAAGATTGGCAGTAACGAATTTCGCAAACGAAATAGAGGAAGGCAATGAAGAGTCGATTGCAGGAAAAATACAGGAAGGACACGGTTCCCGCGCTGATGAAGCACTTCGGCTGGGAGAACATGATGGCCGTGCCCAAGATTTCCAAGATCACCGTGAATATCGGTTTGGGCGAAGCCAGCCAGAACGCCAAGCTGCTGGACACCGCGGCGGTCGAACTCGGGCAGATCACCGGGCAGAAAGCCATGATCACCAAGGCCAAGAAGTCCATTGCCAACTTCAAGATTCGCAAAGGCATGCCCATCGGCTGCGCGGTTACGCTGCGCGGCGACAAGATGTACGAATTTCTCGACCGCCTCTGCAACGTGGTCCTGCCGCGCGTGCGCGATTTTCGCGGACTGCCCTCGAACGCCTTCGACGGTCGCGGCAACTACACCCTGGGTTTGAAGGACCAGTTGGTGTTTCCGGAAATCGATTACACCCGGGTGGACAAGATTAAAGGCATGAACATCACACTGACCACCACCGCCCGAAACGATGAGGAAGGCCGCGAGCTGCTGAAGAGCCTGGGCTTCCCTCTGCGTGTTCCAGGAGGAGCGCAATAAATGGCCCGCACCGCAAAGATCGCCAAGTCGCTGAAGAAGCCAAAATTCAAAGTTCGCATACGCAATCGCTGCCTTGTTTGCGGCCGCGCGCGCGCGTATATCCGCAAGTTTAAAATGTGCAGAATCTGTTTCCGCGGGATGGCCCTCAAAGGCGAAATTCCCGGCGTAACGAAAGCGAGCTGGTAAGCGAACTATGCAGACTGATCCGATTGCCGATTTTTTGACGCGTATCCGCAACGCCGCGGCCGCCAAGCACCAGCGTGTGGATGTGCCGCTCTCCAAGCTGAAGACGGAGATCGCCCGCATCCTCAAGGATGAAGGCTACATTGCCACCTACAAGACGGTCGACGAGAACAAGACGCGCAAACAGCTTCGCGTGTTCCTGAAATATACCCCGGACCGCCGCAGCGTCATCACCGGGGTCAAGCGCATTTCGCGTCCCGGGGCGCGCCGCTACATTGGGGCCACGGAGATTCGTCCGGTCGTCGGCGGGCTGGGCATCAGCATCATGACCACGCCGAAAGGCTTGATGAGCGGCCGTTCGGCACGCAAGGCCAATCTCGGCGGCGAACTGTTGTGCGAGGTCTGGTGAAGAGTTGCTTCAAGAGGTTTTTGTTTCGGCCGTAACTGTACGAAAAAGCTTTTAGAGGGATCAAGCAATGTCACGTATCGGCAACAAACCAATTCCACTGCCCACGGGCGTAAAGATCGCCTTTGAGGGCAGCGCCATCAACGTGCAAGGCCCCAAGGGCAAGCTGTCGTTCGCGATCCCACATGGCATCACGTTCGAGCAGAAAGACGGTATCCTCACCGCCAAGCGCGCCACGGAGGATCACCGCGCGGTGCACGGTCTGGCCCGCGCGCTGGTGGCGAATGCGGTCACCGGCGTCACCACGGGATTCAAGAAGGATCTGGATATCGTCGGCGTCGGCTACCGTGCGGAACTGAAGGGCAAGTTCGTCTCTTTCGCGCTCGGCAAGTCGCACCCCATCGAATTCCCGATTCCCGAAGGCATTCAAGTCCTCGTCGAGAAGCAGACGCACATCGTGGTCAGCGGCGCGGACAAGGGGCAGGTCGGCCAGGTGGCGGCGGATATGCGCTCGCTGCGGCCGCCGGATCCCTACAAGCAAAAAGGCGTGCGCATCACCGGTGAACGTTTGAAGAAGAAGGCTGGCAAGGCGGGCGCCAAAGCCGGCAGCTAAACGGCGAAGGGCAGGGAAAAAGCTATTCAGCGGCGAGGTTAGCGCCAAGCAGAACGCTTCGCGCGGCAGGCCGTAAGGGGAAGAAAAAGTGGCTTCGACACGAGTTGGAAGACTATCAAAAGACCAGCACCGCAAGCGGATTCATCGCCGCGTGCGCGTTTCGCTGGAAGGTACGCAGGAGCGTCCGCGCCTCTGCGTGTATCGCTCGCTGGGCCACATCTACGCCCAGGTCATCGACGACCGCCAGGGCAAGACGCTGGTTTCCGCCAGCAGCGTGGACGGCGAAACGAAGAAGAATTTGAAGGGCGGAGGCAACATCGCCGCAGCCAAAGTGATCGGCAAAGCCATCGCCGAACGCGCCAAGGCTGCCGGCGTCAGCAAAGTAGTGTTCGACCGCGGCGGGTACAAGTATCACGGCCGCGTCAAGGCGCTCGCAGATGCGGCGCGGGAAGCGGGGTTACAGTTCTAGCTTATGTCGAAGCAATTGTTGCGAGATAGTTTATCGGTGCGCCGGCTGCTCGAAGTGAATCCTTCGGACTTGAAGGATGACGTGATCGCCATCAACCGCGTGACCAAGGTCGTTAAAGGCGGCAAAAACCTGAGTTTCTCCGCGCTCGTCGTTGTGGGCGATCATCACGGCCACGCGGGGTTCGGCATGGGCAAAGCTCGCGAAGTGCCCATGGCCATCAAAAAAGCCATCGAGCAGGCCAAAAAGAACTTAATCAAGCTGAACCTCAAGGGCAGCAGTATTCCCCACCAGGTTCTCGGACGCTACGGCTCTGCGGAAGTTCTCCTCAAACCGGCGTCTGAAGGCACCGGCGTCATCGCCGGCGGCCCGGTGCGCAAGGTGATGCAGGTTGCGGGCATTCACAATGTGCTGACCAAGTCGCTGGGCACCTCGAATCCGCACAACGTGGTGAAAGCCACCTTTGCCGCGCTGCTCAGCTTGAAGGATATCGCCCACGTCGCGGAGATTCGTTCCAAGACCGTGGATGAAATCAGCGGCCGGCCGCCGAAGGAAAAAGCCGCCGTGAGTGAGACAGTCTAATGACGACGGAAAAAGCGGCAAAAAAGACCGGCAGCATCAAGATCAAGTGGGTGGTCAGCGACATCGGCAGCACCGATGACATGCGCGCCACCATCAAGGGTCTCGGCCTGCGCAAGATGCACCGGGTGGTTGAACGCGAAGATAACGCTGCGATTCGCGGCATGATTCACAAGGTGCGTCATCTCGTGGAAGTGATGGAGTAAGGAAAATGGCCAAACAAGTTCCTAGCGCGCGCAAGCGCACCAACAAGCGCGGCGATCACAAACCGAAACACGTGGCCCCCAAGGGCACGAATGCGGGGCGCCGCATCTTCTCGCTGGCCACGCTGAAACCGCCGATGGGTTCGCGCAAGAAGAAAGTCCGCGTCGGGCGGGGCATGGGTTCTAAGCTCGGCAAGACCGCCGGCGCCGGCAACAAGGGTCAGAAATCCCGCCGCGGCTATTCTCGCCGCCGTGGTTTTGAGGGCGGCCAGATGCCCCTGCACCGCCGTATGCCCAAGCGGGGCTTTCACAGCCCCTTCCGCGTGGAATATTCGGTGGTCAATCTCGAGGAACTGAACGTGTTCCCCGAGGGCGAGACCATCACCCCGGAGTTGTTACGCGCGCACGGTTTTATTCGCCGCGCGCGGGATCCCATCAAGGTTCTGGGCGATGGCGAATTGACCGTGAAGTTCGCGATTCACGCGCACGCTTTCAGCGAGTCCGCCAAGGAAAAGATTACCAAGGCGGGCGGCACGTTTGAGATTGTCGGGTAGCACGAATCCAAATGCCGGGCGGCAGCCTTTGCGCCCTGCGGTTTTTGGTGGCGGGCAAGCAGCAAACTGAGTACGGGAAAACAGCATGAACCGATTCCTCGAAGCCGTGAAAAACATGTTCCGCATCGAAGACTTGCGGAACCGCGTGCTCTTTACGCTGGCCTTGCTGGCGGTGTATCGCATCGGCGCGCACATTCCGACGCCCGGCATCAACACCACGGTGCTGGAGCAGCTCTTTAATCAGTCGGCCGGTTCGGTTCTGGGGATCTTCGACCTTTTCAGCGGGGGCAATTTCCGGCGCCTGACGATTTTCGCGCTGGGCATCATGCCCTACATCACCTCCTCGATCATCTTGCAGCTGATGACCGTGGTGTTTCCGTATCTCGAGCGGCTGCAAAAAGAAGGCGAACTCGGGCGCCGCAAGATTACGCAGTACACGCGCTACCTGACCATTGTGCTCAGCATCATTCAGGGCGCTTCGATCGCCACCACGCTGCAGACGCAGCAGAGCAACGGGCAAGCGCTGGTCTATCATCCGGGATTCGGCTTCATCATCATGACCATCCTCACGCTGACCACCGGCTCGGCGTTCATCATGTGGCTCGGCGAGCAGATCAGCGAGCGCGGAATCGGAAACGGCATGTCGCTCATCATATTCGTAGGCATTGTGGTCGGCCTGCCGCGCGCGGTAGCCGACCTCTACGACAAGGCCGCCAGCCGCGCCTGGGGACCGTTCACTCCCATCGCGATTATCTTCTTGATTGCATTGATGATAGCGGTAGTCGCCTTCATTGTTTTCGTCGAGGGCGGGCAACGTCGCATCCCCGTGCAATACGCCAAGCGGGTCGTTGGCCGCCGGGTCATGGGTGGGCAATCGTCGTACCTGCCCTTGCGCGTGAATTCTGGTGGCGTGATTCCGCCAATCTTCGCCAGTTCTTTGCTGGCGTTTCCAGCCACGATCGCGCTGATCCTGAACCACAGGTATCAGTTCGTCGACAGCATAAAAACGAATCTCAGCTGGGGCGAACCGCTGTACACCTTTTTGTATGTAACGCTGATCCTGCTGTTTGCGTTCTTCTACGTGGGCATCGTTTTCAATCCCACCGAGCTCGCAGACAACATGCGCAAGAATGGCGGTTTCATCCCGGGCATCCGGCCGGGCCGGACCACTTCTGAATACGTCAGCAAAATTTTGAAGCGCCTCACGTTTATAGGGGCTATTTATCTGGCCATCGTTTGCTTGCTGCCGGAATGGATGATCGCCGGCATTCACCTTGACCATCTGGGCTGGGGGGTGGGCAGCTGGTTTGACCGGCACTTTCCGGTCTGGTTTTTAAAAGGCCTCGGGGTGCAGTTTTATTTTGGCGGCACGTCGCTGCTGATCGTCGTTGGCGTAGCCATGGACACCGTGCAGCAGCTGGAAGCTCAGCTGGTGATGCGCAATTACGAAGGTTTTGCCCGGAAGGGCCGGTTGCGCGGCCGACGGTAATGCTCAGCTGCTTGGCTGCGGAAACCCGGGGCGAGGGTGCCGGGCCAAGGGTGCCGGTTCATGCATAAGGCGCCCGAGAGGTTGCCCGAGAAACGGCCTGAACAGGCGGCCGAGAGATTGGGTCTCGCAGTCGTTTTTCTCGGGCCTCCGGGCGCGGGGAAAGGCACGCAAGCCAAGGAGTTGGCCCGGAAATACGGTGTGCCGCATCTTTCAACGGGCGACATGCTGCGCGAGTGTATCGCCAAGGGGACCCCGCTTGGTTTAGAGGCCAAGCCGATCATGGAGCGGGGCGAGCTGGTGCCGGACTCCCTGGTGTTGAAGATGGTGAAGCAGCGGATCGAAAATGCGGACTGCTCCTTCGGGTTCGTATTCGACGGGTTTCCGCGCACCGTCGCGCAAGCGCAGTACTTCGGTGAACTGCTGAAGCGTTGCGGGTACCAACAACCGGTGGTGGTGCATTTCGCCATCGATCCGGCTCTGGTGCTCAAGCGCATCACCGGCCGGCGGATGTGCAAGATCGGCGGGGAGATTTACAACATCTTTGAGCGCCCTACGAAAGTGCCGGGGCGCTGCGACAATGATGGCGGTGAACTCGAGCAGCGGCCGGACGACCGGGAAGAGATTGTGGCGCCCCGGCTGGCAGCCTACGCCAAGCAGACCGCGCCTCTCGTGGCGTACTACCGGAGACTCGGGCGGCTGCATGATGTAGATGCCGCGCAGCCCGTAGAAGCGGTTTCCTGCAAGGTTTTGCAGATTGTGCGCGGGAAAAACTAGCGGGGAAGCGCCCGCAGATTAGAGTTTTGGCTGGAGGATCCGGCCAGAAAGCTTGATTGGCAACGATGGCGATTCATCTGCGCAGCGCTGAAGAACTGGAGAAAATGCACCGCGCTGGGCTCATCGTGCATCAGGTTTTGACGGAATTGCGCGACATGGTGCGGCCCGGCATCACCACCATGGACCTCGAGAAGTTTGCCGAGTCCAAGCTGGCGGGCAAGCCCGGGCGCGCGGCGTTCAAGGGCTATCGCGGTTACCCTTGCGTGCTGTGCACTTCGGTGAACAGCGAGATCGTTCACGGAATTCCATCGTCCAAGCGCAAGTTGCGCGAAGGCGAGATTGTTTCCATCGATTTTGGGATGGAAGTGGATGGCTACTTCGCGGATTCGGCGGTCACGGTTCCCGTGGGGCAAATCACCCCCGAGCTGCAGAAGCTGCTCGACGTGACTCGCGAGTCTCTCGATCGCGCCATCGACAAGATGCGGCCGGGAAACCGGCTCGGCGACGTCGGGCACGCGGTGCAAAGCTGGGCCGAGCAGAATGGATACTCGGTAGTACGGGAATTCGTGGGGCACGGCATCGGCACGAAGATGCACGACGAACCGAACCTCCCGAACTACGGCGACGCAGGGCGCGGCGCCAGGCTGCAGGAAGGCATGGTCATTGCGGTCGAGCCGATGGTCAACGCGGGCTCGCCGGAAGTGCGCATGCGGGACGAATGGGTGGCGGAAACCGCCGACGGCCAGCCGTCCGCGCATTTTGAACACACCGTGGCGATCACCGCCAACGGTCCATGGATTCTGACGCGCCCGAAAGAGATGACCGGGCCATCTTGGTAAGACGCGAGGACGTTTTTGTAAGGCAGCAGAAGTAGAACAGGAGCTTATGGCGAAGCGGTACGAAAAAAAGGAAAAGAAGGAAGGCGATTCCGGCAACACCAAGGAAGACGCGATTGAAGTCATGGCCACGGTGCTTGAGCCACTGCCGAACGCCATGTTTCGCGTCGAACTGGAAAACAAGCACCAGGTCCTGGCGCACGTCTCCGGCAAGATGCGCAAGAATTTCATCCGCATCTTATCGGGAGACAAGGTCGCGGTGGAGCTTTCCCCTTATGACCTGACACGCGGCCGGATAGTGTATCGTTATAAGTAGGGGAAACAGCGACTTCGCTAGCGGCGGCCTTCTGCGGCGGGCGCTTTTGGCAGGGATAGGAGCAGCATGAAAGTACGGGCAAGCGTCAAGAAAATTTGTGACAAGTGCAAGGTGATTCATCGCCGCGGAGTAGTCCGCGTGATTTGCAGCAACCCGAAGCACAAGCAGCGCCAGGGATAAAGGTTCTAGGGGAGACAGCATATGGCACGTATCGCAGGTATCGATCTTCCGCCGCAAAAGCGCCTGTGGGTGGGCCTTACGGCCATCTACGGCATCGGCCGCGCGCGCGCGAAGAGTCTCGCGGAAAAGGCCAACGTGGACTTTGAAAAGAAGATTCGCGACCTGACCGAAGACGAAACCAACCGTCTGCGCCAGGAAATCGAAAAAGAAGGGCGCGTCGAAGGCGATCTCCGCAAAGAGATCCAGATGAATATCCGCCGCCTGATCGAGGTCCAGGCCTATCGCGGAATTCGTCACCGCCGCAATCTCCCGGTACGCGGGCAGCGCACGCACACCAACGCGCGCACCCGCAAGGGGCCACGTCGCGGCGCGGTAGCAGCCAAAAAGAAGGTCACCGGCAAGAAGGGCTAAGCCGTCGGCCAGGCCTTTCCCGGGGCGCAGCAGGCTGCGTCCTCGGGGTTCAGCAACAGCTAAGAGTTCGAGTTTTTTGCAATTAAGGAAACGGAGTCGAAAGTGGCAAAAGAGCAGAACGCAGCGCCCGACCAAGCAACGCGGCCGGACAAGCAAGCGAAAACCGGAGCGGCAGGCGCAGCCGCGCCCGCGAAGCGCAAAAAAGAGTTCAAGAAGAAGCGCGAACGCCGCATAGTTCCTCACGGAATCGTGCACATCGCCGCGACTTTCAACAACACGCAGATTACCATCGCCGACACCGATGGCCGCGTGGTGTGCTGGTCTTCGGCGGGTGCTATCGGCTTCAAGGGTTCGCGCAAGGGCACGCCCTACGCCGCGCAGCAGGCCTCCCTGGCTGCCGCAGGCACCGCACGCGACCAGTACGGCATGAAGAGCGTGGAGGTGAAAGTTCAGGGCCCGGGTTCCGGGCGAGAGTCCGCCGTGCGCGCTCTGGCTGCCGCCGGTTTGCACATTGTGGTCATTCGCGACGTCACGCCTATGCCGCACAACGGCTGCCGTCCGCCCAAGCGCAGGCGCGTTTGATGCTGCGCAAGAATACAAAAGTTTCCAAGAGTTCTGGGAAGGGAGAATAGAAGTTGGCAAGACACCGAGATGCAGTTTGCCGCCTGTGCCGCCGGGAAGGGCAGAAGCTGTTCCTAAAAGGTTTGCGGTGCTTCACCGAGAAGTGCGCCATTGAAAAGCGCAACTTCGTTCCGGGTCAGCATGGCCAGTCGCGCCGTCCCAAGGTGGCTGGCTATGGACTGCAGCTGCGCGAAAAGCAGAAGGTCAAGCGCACCTACGGATTGCTCGAACGGCAATTCCGCAACTACTTTGAGAAGGCCGTTCGCCTCAAGGGTCCGTCGGGCGAAAACCTGATCATCATGCTCGAGCGTCGCCTCGACAACGTGGTCTGGCGCGCGGGTCTGGCGTCTTCCCGCGCCCAAGCCCGGCAGCTCGTCCTGCACGGTCACGTGCGCATCAACGGGAAGAAGGTCAACATCCCGTCGTACCTGATCAACGTTGGCGAAGAAGTGGCTATCAAGGACAAGATGCACCAGAACGCCATGGTCCTTGAAGCCCGCAACGTTGCGCAGAGCCAAAGCTCCGTCCCCTGGCTGGAGCAGGACCGCGAGCAGTTCAAGGCTAAAGTTGTGGCCTTGCCCAAGCGCGAAGATGTGCAAACGCCGCCCATCAACGAGCAACTGATCGTCGAACTCTACTCGAAGTAGTCTTTGCAGCGTCCGCCCACCGAGATTGCAACCAGGCGTCCGAGTATCGGGCCGCCAGAAGGAAGGATCAAAATATGTGGAAGGGTTTCCAAAAACCAAAGCGTCTAGCCTCCGAACTGGAATCGCTAACGGAAAAATACGGCCGCTTCTCCGCGCAGCCTTTTGAGCGCGGCTGGGGAACGACCGTCGGCAACGCGCTCCGTCGTGCGCTGCTCAGTTCTATCGAGGGCGCAGCCATCACCGCGGTAAAGATCGAGGGCGTGCTCCACGAATTCTCCTCGATCCCCGGCGTGGTCGAAGACGCCACGGACATCATCCTCAACCTGAAGCAGGTGCCCATCAAGCTCAACACCGACCTGCCAAAGACCATTTACGTCAACATCGAGCAACCCGGTCCGGTGACCTCCGCGCAAATTGAGGAAGACGCTGATTTCGCGATCCTCGACAAGAGCGTGTACATCGCCACCGTCAGCGAAGGGGGAAAGCTGCAAATCGAAATGCGTGTCAAGAACGGCCGTGGTTATGTAGCCGCCGACCGCAACTACGACGAAGACCTGCCCATCGGCTATATCCCGGTAGACAGCGTTCATTCCCCTGTCCGCAAAGTGAACTACTCAGTCGAAGCCGCGCGTCTCGGCCAGATGACCGACTACGAGAAGCTGATGATCGAGGTGTGGACCAACGGCGCTATCACGCCGCAGGATTCCATCGGTCTCGCCGCCAAGCTCGTCAAAGATCACATGAGCATCTTCATCAACTTTGAAGAGCCGGTGGACAACGTGGAGATGCCGCAGGATATTACCCATGACCCGCGTCTCGAGTATCTCGACCGCTCGGTTGAAGAGCTGGAGCTTTCCGTGCGCTCCTACAACTGCCTGAAGAACGCCAACATCCAGACCATCCGCGAACTGGTGCAAAAGAGCGAGAACGAAATGCTGAAGACCAAGAACTTCGGCCGCAAATCGCTCAACGAGATCAAGGATATACTGGTGAAGATGGGCCTCGCCTTGGGCATGAAGTTCGATGAACACGGACGCATTATCTGGCCGCCGCTTCCGAGCCAGACCGCACCACCGCCTGCGGAAGAAAACGCGGGTCTGTAGAGCCAACCAAGCACATCGGCTCCGGGAGACTTCTCCGGAGCCGTTTGTGCTGTTTTCTTAGAAATTCAAGAGACGGGAAAAGAACACCATGCGACATCTGAAGTCAGGATCCAAACTGGGCCGCAACCCCTGGCATCGCCGAGCCACCCTGCGCAACCTGGTCACCAATCTGTTCGAGCACGGCCGCATCACCACCACGCTCACGCGCGCGAAAGCCGCCCGGCCGGTAGCGGAAAAAATCATCACGCTCGGCAAGCGCGACACGCTGCAGTCGCGCCGCCAGGCCGCCTCGTACCTGATGACCCCGGAAACCACCGCCAAGCTCTTCAGCGAAATCGCGCCCAAATTTGCGGATCGCGCCGGCGGCTACACACGCATCATCCACGCGGGAAACCGCGTAGGTGACAACGCCCAGGTCGCCATTCTCGAACTGGTGGGTTACGAATATAAGGCCAAGGAAAAGAAAGAAAAACCCAAAAAAGAAGAGCCAGTCGAAGCCGCCTCGTAGCGCTGGGTGTTGTGACCCGTTCTTGGCCCTTTTGGTTTCGGAGTTTTCAGAAAAAAAGACCGCGCTGGTTTTTCCATCGCGGTCTTTTTCATTCTCGGCGACTAATCCCTGCCGGTCTCCATCGCCTCTACCGGAACGGGCGCCGGGTTGCGCTCCGTAAACTGCCGCTGGTGCCAGTAAGGATAAACCGGCATCACGTTACTCGCCGCATCCAGCGTCGCGACCTGCTCCTTCGTCAAATTCCATCCCACCGACGCGAGATTCTGCCGCAACTGCTCTTCATTCCGCGCCCCAACGATCACGTTGGCCACCGTGGGCCGCTGCAACAGCCAATTGAGCGCCACCTGCGGCACGCTCTTTCCGGTCTCCTTGGCCACCCCGTCGAGCGCGTCGATCACCTGGTGCAAATACTCATCCGCAACCTGGGGGCCATAATTCGCCGTCTTGTGCAAACGGCTCTCCGCCGGAAGCGGCCGGCCGCGCCGAATCTTTCCCGTCAGCCGTCCCCAGCCTAGGGGACTCCATACCAGGGCCCCAACCTTCTGGTCCAGTCCGAGCGGCATCAACTCCCATTCGTACTGGCGCCCGATCAAAGAGTAATAAACCTGATGCCCCACATAGCGCGACCACCCATATTTTTCCGAAACGCTGAGCGACTTCATCAGATGCCAGCCGGAGAAATTAGAACAGGCGATGTAGCGTACCTTTCCGCTCTCTACCAGCGTGTCCAGGGTCTTTAGCGTCTCTTCGATTGGGGTCAGGGCGTCAAAACCGTGCATGTGATAAATGTCGATGGTGTCGATCTTCATCCGCCGCAAACTGGCCTCGCACGATTCGATCAGATGGTGTCGCGACGATCCCAGGTCGTTCGGCCCTTTTTTGGTGCTCATGCGGAACGTGGCCTTGGTGGAGATGAGCAGATCGTTGCGCCGGCCCTTGATGGCCTGTCCGAGAATTTCCTCAGACAAGCCGTCGGAGTAGACGTCCGCGGTGTCAAAGAGGTTGACACCTGCGTCGAGACAGATGCCCACCAGTCGCGTGGCTTCGGCCACATCGCTGCTGCCCCAGGCCTTGAAAAATTCGTTGCCGCCGCCAAAAGTACCAGCGCCAAAACTAAGCACCGGAATCTTCAGCCCTGAATAACCAAGTTGTCGGTATTCCATGGCCATATGGATGTCACAAAGCGGGCAGTGGTTACAGCCGAGATGCGGACGGGCTGCCGGGGAACCTCAGGGCGATGCGCCGGCTGTCCCACGCCGCTGTCTGCCGAACCACAGAAACAGAAACACCATGGCCGCGAACGCACCGACGGAATCGAGCAGAGAATCGTACGGCGAGGCCGTGCGGCTGGCGACGAAGGCTTGATGGATTTCGTCGAGCGCCGAATACACCGCGGCCACGAAGAGTGCCAGTAGCCCCCAGGACCAGCGCCAGCCAGTACGCCCGCAGCGCACCCCGCGGAAAAGCAGCAGCGCGAAAATGAAGTACTCCGTGAAATGCGCGGCCTTGCGGATCAGGTGGTGAATAAACGCAAATTGCTCGGCCGTAGTCGCGGGATAGATCCAGCGCAGAATCGGCTCGATGATCGATCCGGTGTGCTCGGAAGAGAATGTATCCGTGGACATGCAAAAAATCACGCTGGCCCAGAGCAGCGCCGGCCACCAGGCCAGCAGCCACCTGACCGCCGGCAGTTCAAGAATGTGCGGGCGAACGTCGCCAAGCTGTGGTGCGGGTCGCGGGTTGCGCCAGGGTTGTTCGGGCAAATGCAGAGTCTCCGTCACGAGTTTACCGGCGCAAGATGAAAGTACGGTTAAATCAAATTTGCAGACGGTGCCAACGGCTATCGCGATGACAGTATTCTCTCAAAGCCTGTTCTTGTCTTTCACTACTCCATGCGATAGTTAGGCGCCTCGCGCGTAATGACCACATCGTGAACGTGGCTCTCGCGCAGGCCCGCGGCTGTGATGCGCACGAATCGCCCTTTCTCGGCGAGTTCCTTGAGCGTCGCGGCTCCGGCATATCCCATGCCGCTCTTTAGGCCGCCAACCAGCTGATCGGTCAGGGCTCCCAGCGGGCCTTTATAGGCCACGCGCCCTTCCACGCCCTCGGGAACGGACTTGCCGCTCTCCGTGCTGTCCTGCACCACGGAGTAACGATCGGAGCCGGCGTTCATCGCCCCGATGGAGCCCATGCCACGATAGGACTTAAACGTACGGCTTTGATATAAAATCGTTTCGCCGGGCGATTCTTCCGTTCCCGCGAAGAGACTGCCGATCATCACGCAGGACGCCCCCGCCGCGATTGCTTTGCTGATGTCCCCGGAGAACTTTATGCCGCCGTCGGCGATGATGGGTACGCCGGTGCCTTCCGCGGCGCGCGCGCATTCGATAATCGCCGTAAGCTGGGGTACGCCCGCTCCCGTGACGATACGCGTGGTACAAATCGAGCCGGGCCCGATGCCTACCTTCAGGCCGTCAATGCCCAGTGCGATCAGATCCTTGGCACCGTCAAAGGTGGCTACGTTCCCGGCGATGAGTTGCACGTCCGGCAGACGGTTGCGGACCACCTTGATCGCGTCCATGACGCGCTGCGTGTGCCCGTGTGCGGTGTCGATAGCCAGCACGTCCACCTTTGCTTTGGAAATTTCCACGGCGCGCTCGAGAAAATCGCCGGTGGCACCGATAGCCGCACCGATGCGCAGGCGGCCTTGTTCGTCTTTGGCGGCGCGCGGATATTCGAGCTTTTTCTGAATGTCTTTTACGGTGATCAAACCTTTGAGATTGAAATCTTGGTCCACCACCAGGAGTTTTTCGATGCGATGTTTTTGCAGGATGCGCTCGGCCTCGTCGAGTGTGGTGCCCACCGGCACGGTAACGAGATTTTCCTTGGTCATCACCGCGCCGACCAATTGCGTGTGATTTTTTTCAAAGCGCAGGTCGCGGTTGGTAAGAATCCCGGTAAGCCGCGTGCCGCGCGTGACCGGCAGGCCGGAGATACGGTACTTCGTCATGATTTCGAGCGCCTGGCGCAGGGTAATGTCCGGCGAGATCGTCACGGGGTCGACGATCATCCCGCTTTCCGAGCGTTTCACCCTGTCAATCTCTTCATACTGGCGGTCGATGGGCATGTTGCGGTGCACGATTCCGATGCCCCCCTGCCGCGCGATGGCGATGGCCAGCCGCGATTCCGTGACCGTATCCATGGCCGCCGACGCCAGCGGAATGTTCAGGCTCAGTTGCCGGGTAAATTGCGTGCGCGTATCGACTTCCGAGGGCAGCACCGAGGACCTGCCCGGCAAAAGTAACACGTCGTCAAATGTGAGTCCTTCGGAAATCGGGCCTTCGATCATGCCATCCTCGTTTCGGAAAGTTCGGAAGGCGGGCGGCTGCCGCCTATAAACAGCGCAGCCCAGCGAGTGGGCGCTGGGCGCTTGGTACCAATCAGCAAGTCGGAAAAATGCTTCACGATTGAATCTTCAATTGTAAGGGCGGGCGATCAGCCCGGTCAAGCGCGCCCAAGCAGTGGCCAAGTAGCGCGCCGGGGGGCGCAGGCGCTTTCTCCGGCGCACGGTCGGGACCGGGCCTAGACGCGGGCGCCCGCCTTGAATCTCGCATTGTACAGTCGCCTGCGGAAAACGATAGAATGTCCGGTCACCTGAAAACCCAGTTTCGTTTTTTTACAGCGGAGTCCACAACGCATGGCGCAGCACTATGACGTAATCGTGATCGGCGGTGGCCACAACGGCCTGGTCAATGCCGCATACCTGGCCAAAGCGGGTAAGAAAGTGCTGGTGCTCGAACGTCGCCACGTCCTCGGCGGGGCGGCCGTGACCGAAGAAATTTTCCCGGGATTTTTGTTTTCAGAATGCTCCTACGTCGTCTCGTTGCTCCGCCCGGAAATAATTCGCGAACTCGATCTGCCCCGTCACGGGCTCGAGATTCTCCCCCTCGACGGCACCTTTTCCCCCATGCCCGATGGCGAACACTTGTGGCGTATGAACGATCACGCCAAATCTATTCGCGAAATTCGTCGCCACTCGCGTCTCGACGCCGAAGCCTATGAGGAATTCTCCAAGATGATGACGCCGATGTGCCGCTTCGTGAAGCCGCTGCTGTCGATGATTCCTCCTGATCCGACCACCCTGAATCCCAAGGATTTGAAGCAACTCCATTTTCTGATGCAGCGCTTCCGCGAGCTTTCTTCCGACGAGCGCTATACGCTGATTCAGTTGATGACCATGAGCTCTGCGGATTTCCTCGACCAGTGGTTTGAGACCGATGTACTCAAAGCCACCATGTCCGCTTCGGGAATCATCGGCACATTTTTGGGAATTCGTTCCCCTGGCACAGCCTACGTTTTGCTGCACCACTACATGGGGGAGATCGACGGTGCATTCCGTTCCTGGGGCTTCAGCCGCGGGGGCACTGGCGCCATTTCCAACGCCATCGCTGCGGCGGCGCGCGAAGCCGGCGTGGAGATTCGCACCAAAGCGCCGGTCGACAAGATCGTCGTTAAGAATGAGCGCGCTGCGGGCGTGGTCCTGGAAAGTGGCGAAGAAATCGGCGCCACAATTGTCTCTTCCAGCGTCGATCCCCACCTTACTTTTGAAAAGTTCCTGGCGCCCAGCCAACTGCCCGCGGATTTCCTGGAAGGCGTCCGGCGTTACAAATTCCGCGGCTCATCGGGCAAGGTAAATTTGGCGCTCGACGCTCTGCCCAATTTCAAGGCCATCCCCGGCGACGGCGCCCATCTCCGCGGCGCTATTTCCATCTCGCCCAGCATGGAGTATATGGAACGCGCTTACGATGATGCGAAATACGGCAGTTTCTCGAAACGCCCCTACATCGACATGGTGATCCCCAGTCTCACCGATCCGAGCGTGGCCCCCGCCGGAAAGCACGTTCTCTCCTGCTTCGTGCAATACGCTCCCTACAAGCTCGCCAAAGGCACCTGGGACGAACAGCGCGAAGCCTTCGCTGACAACGTTCTAGACACCATCGCCGAGTATGCGCCCAATATCAAAGACATCGTCGTCGGG
Source organism: Candidatus Acidiferrum sp. (assembly GCA_049516615.1). Lineage (GTDB taxonomy): Bacteria > Acidobacteriota > Terriglobia > Acidiferrales > UBA7541 > Acidiferrum. The sequence goes on from JBEKSZ010000008.1 coordinate 18,250, forward strand.
CGCCAGATTCTGACGCCCCTCGATCTGGAGCGCGAGTTCGGCCTGACCCAGGGCAATATTTTTCAAGGTGAGCTTTCTCTCGAACAGCTTTTCTTTCTGCGGCCGGTCGCAGGCTGGGCCTATTACCGCACCCCCGTTGATGGCCTGTACATGTGTGGCTCGGCCACCCATCCCGGCGGCGGAATCATGGGCGCCAACGGCCGCATCGCCAGCCAGGTTATGTTAAAGGATTGGAGCAAATCTGCGCGCGCTGCCAGATCCAGCCCCGCGAAGTCGCACAAATCGAGCCCCCCGGCTGTCGCCGCCTCGCCGGGCGAAGTGACTTCACAGAAGGCGAGCCACTAGCGTGCCCATCGGACAGAAAGTTGCCATCATCGGCGGCGGCCATAATGCTTTAGTCACCGCGTTTTATCTGGCCAAGGGTGGATTTAAGCCCCTGGTCCTTGAACGCCGCGAAATCGTTGGCGGCGGTGCAATCACCGAAGAGTTCGCGCCGGGATTCCGCGCCTCCACATTGGCGCACGCCGTGGGTCCGCTGCGCGCCGACGTCTTGCGCGACATGCAGCCAGAAAAGTTTGGCTGTGAACTGCTGCATCCTGACCCGCGCGTCTTTGCTCCCACGCTTGACGGCCAGGCCCTGCTCTTTTACAACGATCACGCCAAAACCGCCGGCGGCATCGCCCGCTTTTCGGCCCGGGACGCCGAAAACTACCCAAAATTCGCCACCAGGCTAGAAAAAATCGCCGCCGTCTTTGCCCAAATCGCCGCCATCACGCCCCCGGCGATCGACAAGCCTTCACCGGAAGATTTGTGGAACCTGCTCAAAACCGGTCGCGGCGTGCGCAGTCTGGGCAAAACCGGCATCTTTGATCTCCTCCGCTGGGGACCCATGGCCGCCGCGGATTTCGTGGCAGAATTTTTCGAAACCGAGCTCCTGCGCGCCGTCATCGCCGCGCGCGGAATCTTCGGCACATCGCTCGGGCCGTGGTCTGCGGGCTCAACCGCGGTGTTGTTGCTGCGCGCTGCTGCCGACGCGCATCCCGTCGGCGCCGCGGCCTTTCCGCGCGGCGGCCTGGGCTCCCTCAGCTCCGCTCTGGCCGACGCCGCAAAAAAAGCTGGCGCCGAGATTCGCACAGCGGCCGAAGTTCAGCACATTCGTATTAAGGACGGCGCGGTCAACGGTCTAGTCCTCGCCGACGGCGAAGAAATTGCCAGCGAAGCCGTGGTTTCCGGTGTCGACCCCAAACGCACGTTCTTCAACTTAATGGATCCGTCGCAACTCGATCCCACATTTGCCACGCGCATGAAGAACGTCCGCGCGAGCGGCACGGTCGGCAAAGTGAATCTCGCGCTCGGCGATCTTCCGTTTTTTCCCGCACTCTCTTCCGCCATGGCCCCGGACGGCGCGCGTCAGGCGCTTTCTGGCCGCATCCACATCGGCCCGGAAATTGATTATCTCGAAAAAGCCTTCGACGCCTCCAAGTACGGCGAATTTTCCGCCGCCCCGTATCTCGATGTCACCATTCCGACTTTGCTCGACCCATCGCTCGCCCCTGAAGGCCGGCACGTGCTCTCCGCCTACGTGCAGTTCGCACCCTACAAACTGAAAAAAGGAACCTGGAACGCGCGCCGCGACGATCTGGGCCGGGCGGTAATCAAGACGCTGGCGGCCTACGCACCGGGACTGCCAGATCTGGTCGAAGCCATCCAGGTAATCACCCCGCAAGATCTCGAGAGCACCTATGGCTTCACCGGCGGCCACGTTTTTCACGGCGAACTGGCCCTCGACCAGATCTTCACCATGCGCCCGGTACTCGATTGGGCCCGTTATCTGACTCCCATCCGCGGCCTGTACTTGTGTGCCTCCGGCACGCACCCGGGCAACGGCTTGACGGGAGCTTCAGGCGCCAACGCCGCAAAGGAAATTATCCGCGATCTTCGCTGAGAGCTCCCATGGAATATCTGCTGGTTTGGCAGTGGCCACCGGCTTCGCCGAGCGACTCTGGCGTTTGGTCATCAAAGCAAGACGCCATCCGCGGTGAGCTGGCCCCGCTTGGTGGCCATGGCAGCGTTTGTGGGGAGATGAACGCTTCGGTCTCCGCCGACGCCGCGTTTGACCGCGTCCGCAACATGCCTTTGACCGGAAAACAATCGTCCCGTTTCCGGGCCGGCTATCGGGAAATTCAAAAGGGTGTATGCCTAGCGCTTTGTCCCGAAGGTCTGCAGAACTTTGCCGTACTTTAATCTCCCTGGCTTCTTGAAGCGGCGCCGGGTTTAGTCAATGACCACCATCGATCGCGATCGATTGCAGACTCTGCGCCAGCGCGAGGAAAAACGCTTCCTCGCTGAGCATCCTCGTTCCGCCGAACTCTACTACCGCGCACAAGGCTTCCTGCTCGGCGGCGTCCCCATGAACTGGATGAAAAAATGGGCCGGCGCCTTCCCCGTCTTCGTAGCCCACGCGAGCGGCGCGCACTTCACTGACGTCGACGCCCACGAGTACGTCGACCTCTGTCTCGGCGACACCGGGGCCATGACCGGCCACTCCCCGCAGGCGATCATCGACGCCATAGCGCGGCGCGCCGGAGGCGGCATCACCTTTATGCTCCCCACCGAAGACGCACTGTGGGTCGGCGAAGAATTGCGGCGCCGCTTTGGCCTCCCGTACTGGCAATTCACGCTCACCGCCACCGATTCCAATCGCTTCGCCATCCGCGTGGCCCGCGAAATCACCCAGCGCTCAAAGATCCTGGTGTTCCACTATTGCTACCACGGCACAGTCGATGAATCCTTCGCGACCCTCCGCGACGGTGTTGTCGGTCCCCGCCGCGGGAATATTGGTCCGCCCGTCGATCCCGCGGAAACCACGCGCGTAGTGGAGTTCAACGATCTGAACGCCCTGGAAGCCGCGCTAAAGCACCACGATGTCGCCTGCATCCTCGCCGAACCAGCCATGACCAACGTCGGCATCATCCTTCCCGACGACGGCTTCTGGAAAGCGGCGCAGGAACTCGCGCGTCGCTACGGTTCGCTGTTCATCGCCGACGAAACCCACACCATCTGCGCCGGGTCGGGCGGCTGCACCCGTCTCTGGAATCTCCAGCCGGACATGTTCATCCTCGGTAAAGCCATCGGCGGCGGCATCCCCGGAGCGACTTATGGCTGCACGGAAGAAATCGCCCAACGCATCTCAGCCCGCATCGAACTCGAAGACTGCGACGTTGGCGGCATTGGCGGCACTCTCGCAGGCAACGCGCTGTCGCTGGCTGCCATGCGCGCCACGCTGGAGCACGTCCTGACGCCGACCGCCTTTGAGCACATGGTTCCGCTGGCTACCCGTTTTGCCGAAGGCGCAGCTGCACAAATCCGCGCCTCGGCGTTGCCCTGGAACGTCACGCAATTAGGCGCTCGCGCCGAATATACCTTCAGCCCGCGAGCCCCCCGCAACGGCGGCGAATCCGCAAGCGCCGCTGACTTTCTCATCGAACGCTTCCTCCATCTCTACGCCCTCAATCGCGGGGTCCTGCTCACCCCCTTCCACAACATGGCGCTGATGTGCCCGGCAACAACCGCAGAGGATGTCGATCTCCACACGCAGATCTTCACCGCGGCTCTAAGTGAACTGCTCTAGCCCTCACCGATCGGGCTTGTGGAGACACCGGCCGCCTTTGCCTTGGGGCAGCATGCTGCGCCAGGCCTCCGAGCTTGCCTGGCAAACTTGTAGCCCGCTTTCCGAACGCAGTAGAATCAAAGTTTGTAAACGAGGAGACCAGCGCGTCATGGCCACCGCCGAAGCCAAAGCACACCTTACCGAGTTCGCCAACGAGCCTTTCGTGGACTTCTCCTTGCCCGAGAACAAAAAGGCCATGCAAGCCGCGCTAGAGAAAGTCGCTGGCGAATTCGGCCGCGAATATCCCATGTACATCGCGGGGGAGAAAGTTTTCACCGTGGACAAAATGATGTCCACGAACCCGTCGCGCCCCTCGCAGGTCATCGGCGTCTTCCAGAAAGCCAACGCCGATCAGGCCGGGCAAGCGGTCGAAGCGGCCTACGCGGCGTTTGCCAGTTGGAAGCGCGTCCCGGCCGAGCAACGCGCCGAAATCATCTTCCGCGCTGCTCAACTTTTCCGCGAACGCAAGTTCGAACTCTCCGCGCTGATCTGCTACGAAGTCGGCAAATCCTGGATCGAAGCCGACGGCGACACCGCCGAAACCATCGATTTCTGCGAGTTCTACGCGCGCGAAATGCTGCGTCTGTCTGGCCACCAGTCCGTCACACCGTACAACAACGAAAAAAATTATCTCGTCTACATTCCGCTGGGCGTCGGCGCGGTGATTCCACCATGGAATTTTCCTGCCGCCATCGCCGCGGGCATGACCGCGGCCTCGCTGGTCACCGGCAACACCGTGGTACTCAAGCCTTCAGAAGAAGCCCCTGCGGTGGCCTCGAAAGTCGTCGAGATTTTCTACGAAGCCGGAGTCCCCAAGAATGCCCTGAATTTGGTCACCGGCTTGGGTGAAGTTGCCGGTGACGCCGTGGTGAAGCATCCCAAAACGCGCTATATCGCCTTCACCGGCTCGAAGGAAGTCGGCTTGCTCATCAGCGAAGCTGCTGCCAAGCGCGCTCCCGGGCAAATCTGGATCAAGCGCGCGGTGCTCGAAATGGGCGGCAAGGACGCCACCATCGTCGATGAGGAAGCCGACCTTGATGCTGCTGTGGAGGGAGTGGCGCAAGCCGCATTCGGCTACCAGGGCCAGAAATGTTCGGCGTGTTCGCGCGCGATTATTTCCGAAAAGATTTTTGATTCTTTCGTGGATAAGCTGGTCGAACGCGCCAAGAAAATCACCGTCGGCCCCAGCGACCAAGAGAAAAATTATATGGGTCCGGTCGTCAGCGCCACGGCCATGGAAAGCATCCTCGGCTACATCGACGTCGGCAAAAAAGAGGGGAAGCTGGTGCTTGGCGGAGAGCGTGCTCCGGGCGAAGGCTATTTCATCCAACCGACTATCATTGCCGATGTCAGTCCGAAATCGCGCATCGCCCAGGAAGAGGTCTTCGGTCCGGTGTTGGCGGTGATCAAAGCGCGCGATTTCGATCACGCGCTGGAAATAGCCAACGACACGGAATTCGGCCTCACCGGCGCGGTCTATTCCCGTAACCAGGCAAAAATCGAAAAGGCCGAAGAAGCCTTCCACGTCGGCAATTTATATCTGAACCGCAAGTGCACCGGCGCTATGGTCGGCGCGCATCCCTTTGGCGGATTCAATATGTCTGGCACGGATTCAAAAACCGGCGGAAAAGATTACCTGCTGCACTTTTTGCAAGCCAAATCCATCGCGGAAAAAGTCATCTGACGGCAGCGGACGCCTTAAGCGGCGGGCGGTTCTCAGTTCCGGCGAATTCCACCCGGCGGGATTCGCGTCCCTTGGTTGCCATTTGTCTTTTCGGCTCTAGGATGGAGCGCTCACGCGCTTCGCGGCCATTTTCATAGTCCAAAAGATCGGATAGCTCAGGACCAGCATGCCCAGTGCGAGCGGAGCATTGTCGCGATCGGTGGCCAGCGAGCCGATCAGAAAAATCGCCGAAGCCACCACCGCGGCGCCGGTGGTGTACGGATAGCCCCAGGCACGATACGGTCGCGGCAGATTGGGCTCGCGCCTGCGCAGAATAAATAACGATGTGTAGGTAAGGGTGTAGTTGGCCACGAAGAAAAACGAAAGCATGGCGATAACGCGTTCAAAGGTTCCCAGAACAAAAACGATTGCCACCACGGTGCTCAAAAATAGCGCCAGCACCGGAGTTCCGCCCTTATTCACGGTCGAAGCCTTCTTGAAAAAGAGGCGATCCGAACTCATGGCGTAGAGAATGCGCGTACAAAACATCTGGCAGGCATTGATGCACGAAAGCAGCGACATGATCATGATGGAACGTACGATGGTGTCGCCGTAGCGACCGAAAATTTTACTGGCGGCGGTGCCCAATACGAAGATGTCGCCGGCAACCTGGTTCATGGGCAGCACGTACAGCACCGCGGCGTTGAGCAGCAGATAAATCGCCATAATGGAAACCACGCTGCCAAAAATGGCCCGCGGTACGTCCCGTCCGGGATCCCTCACTTCCTCGCCGAAATAAATGACCCCGTCCCAGCCGTCCACGGTATAAATCACCTGCTGCAATCCCACTACAAAAGCGACGGCCAGAAGCCAGCTGGCAGAAATCGCGGGGGCATTTGCGGACGCCGCCAGCACCGCCTGGTGCGCCGGTCCGCCCAGCAGAAAGCACGCCAGCACCAATATCAGGAAGGCCGCGGTCTTCACGACTGCGGTGACCAGTTGCGCACCGCTGCCCCACTTTACTCCCCGCCATTGCAGCACAAAGAAAAACAGCACCACGCTGACAGCCGTGCTTTTTTCTCGTCCAGCCAGCTGCGGAATCAGCGCTGCGCTGTATTCTCCGATAACGATCGCCACCACCGCGCTCGTGCCGCAGGTGGACAGCCAATCGCTCCAGCCCACGATAAATCCCGCATACTCCCCGATCGCGCGACGCGAGTAATTGTACTGCCCGCCGCTGCGTGGAATGGCAGCACCCAGTTCCGCCATCGACGATGCGCCCAGCAGCGCGTACGCGCCGCCCAGTATCCACACTGCGAAGAAGAGCCACGGGTTGGGCAGCAGTTTGGCGATGTCACCGGGCGTGCGCACAATTCCCGCCGCGATGGTGTTGCCGATAGCTGCGGCGATGCCGAACCAGATGCCCAGCACCTGCAGTAGCTTTCCGGTACGCAGCGCAGGTTTGGGCGCCGCCACGATGGCAGGATTCAGTGGTGGAGAACTCAATGGTTTGTACCGGGTGTGCGCCCGGCGTAGGCCATACTAACGGCCAACCGGAAAAAAGCAAGGTGCAATTGTGGTCCGCGGTGGCCGCCCGGAGGCGCGTTCATGCGCGAGGTACGCCAAGGAACCTCCACTTGCCCCACGCGAAGGATTGCCGCAGCGGGGTGAAGTATTTTTCCGCAAGGCTCAGGACCAACTGCGGGTGCGTGAGCCATTGTTCGTAGGTCGGCCGTTCGTGCTCAATCATGGTGGCCAGAGCATCGAGTTTCACGGAGTATTTGCGGGCCAGCGGGCTTTCGCAGACGACGTGCACAAACCTCAGGAACGGCGTGTTCCAGGGTTCGACAAACATTACGCGACCGTCTTTTTTGAGCACCCGGCGGGTTTCGGAGAAAGTTTGCTCCAGATCTTCGGGAAGGTGCGGCAAATGATGCAAGCCGCCCTGCACGATCACCACGTCCCGGCTTTGATCGTCGAAGGGCAGTCGGCGGCAGTCGCCCACGGTGCATTTGGCGGTTCCGGTATACAGCGCGAGGAGGCGTGGCGACAGGTCGATCCCTTCTACGCGCGAAAAGCCCAGCCGCTCTAAGGCGTGCAAGCCGTTGCCGCGGCCGCAAAACAATTCCACAATAGCACCGTCCCGGGACCAGGCGAGCGCGCCCATCTCTTTCAGCCGCGCAACGAATTTGCGAACCTCTTCTTCCGGCGTTTCAAAACGCGAATACGCCGCCTCCCATGGATCCTGTAACGCGCTGTCAGATTTCATATGGGGGTCCCGTAGCGCGGGGCGACGGCATTTCCCCCCGCGGCCCTTTCCGCTCCGGCGGCCAGCAGCGACCCTTCGCAAGTGGCCCCGGCGATTCAAACGAAAACTCAAGGCCCAGCATGCGAATCACGCGGCGCATAGGGAATGAGCTCCAGGTTATCCGCGTCCGGCTGCACCAGCCAAACCGTGCGGTCGTTGAAGTAATTAAGGAGCGCGGTGTTTTGCGCGGCATCGAGTTCGCGGGCCCAGAGAACCTTGGCGCCGTCAATCTCCGCGCCATTAAAAACCCATTCATCATGAATGTTGTGATCCGCGTCGTAGCGCACCAGGACCAAATGTTTGCCGGGAAGACTGCTCAGGCGCCGCTCGATCGCCTCGCGGCTCGGGTCGCCGCCGCAGGTCCAAGCGATTTCGTCGCACTTGTGCGCCCGCACATCGCGAACGGTCTGAAGCACCAGGAGAATCACCACGCTGCGCGCCAACGCTGCCCCCAGAGGGCGCGCAAGCGGCTTCCAGGCCCGCAGATGCCGCAGGGACTGCGCCAGCAGCCCGAAAATAACCCCCGTAAGCGGCGCGGCGTAGTGTGGATTCGACCACACCACGGCAAAAATTCCCGGCAGCGCCACAGAAAACACCACCAGCAACAAGCGCACGCGCCGGTCGCGGAAGACGCACGCAAAAGCCGGCAGCAGGATCACCGCAGCGGGCCAGAAAAAAACGGCCCGCAAACGCACCCACTTGAGCAGTGAGGCCGCGCCTGCGCTCGACCAACTCCGTTCATAATCTTCGCGCTCCCAGCCATTGTAAAAATCTTCAAATTGCTGATTGTTGTAGTGCAGCGCAGGCTTGGCCCGCTGCCAGAGAAAAATCGGCGAGGTTACATAGGTACGCAAATTCAAGGTGTAAGGAAACAGCAGCGGCCGCCCCGTAGTACGCCAATTGTAAGAGCCCATTAATCCGGCGGTGAACAGCAGCGCCAAGACGATGGGAGCCAAGACGCGGCGAAGTCTTGTGGTACGCGGTAGCGCAGAAACGAGCGCCGGCGAGACCCCGGACGCGTCCAGGAAAATCCACCAGAGCAGCCAGATGGCGACCGGCGCAGACAACAGCAATCCTTCATAAGGCCGGCTATTGGCCAGCAGCGCCCCGCCCGCGGCCAGCAGCAACGCGTCGCGCACTCGCCCGCGTTTCTGAATGCGCGGCAACGCACCTAGCACCAGGGCCCCGCCGATGGCAGCGACCGCCCCTCCCCAGTAGCTATTCATCCAATAGCTCGCAACGCCCAGCTTCAGCGCCGCCAGCAGCGCGCCAAGCAGGGCCCAGCGCGCCGGCAACCAGCCCTGCAGCATCCACAGAATCGCCGCGCACATCGCTGCATCGCTGAGCAGCACGCCGATCCACGGATGGCCGAAGAGTTGACCCACAGCCAGCGCGATGCCCTGCGCCGGCGGATACATCGACGAGTACGTCGGCAGCCAGTTCACATGGAACGTTTCAAAGCTGCGCCATAAAGGATGCGTCGGATTCGTCAGTCGCCCGTGCGCAAAGGTGTCGCCCATCAGCAAATAGCTGAACTCATCGTGTATCCCGGGGATCGGTACGGGAAGCAATCGCAGCGTCGCCAACCGTGCCGCCACCACCGCAAAGAACAAAGTCGCGACGGCTGCCGCTCTATGTCGCGCAAACACCGCGCACGCTGTCTCAATCCCGCGAAAAACCCTTTCCGCAGGGCGTAGTTCCCGGGCGGCCAGCAGCAGGCACCCGGCCGTGACGCTCGCGGAGAATGCCAAGTCATGCCAGGTGAATGGCGCGATGAACTCGTCGGTTGAACTAATCATCGGTTGAACGAATCAAGGTTCGGCGGTCTCTCGCAGATCTCCGCAGCACAGGTCCCCAGCCCCAACGCCGGGTGACACATTGTAATCGCCACCGCCCGTTTCGCGCACCACGCTTTGCCGGCCCGGGTGTGTGCCTGGGTGCCCTGGGCCCTGGCTTTCTGCGGAACCTGCCAGCAACCGGATGAAACCCGCTGCGTACCGCGTTATGATGCTCACGAACATGTCCAGTCTCGCAACTTCGAGCGCGCAGGCCTTCCCGCCGCCAGGTGCTGCCCCGGTGCTCGATGTGTCCGTGGTCATCCCCTGCCTTAACGAAGCCAACTCGCTAGCTTTCTGCATTGACAAAGCCAGCGCGGCCTTCCGCAGCGCCGGCCTCAAAGGCGAGGTGCTGGTCGCGGACAATGGCTCAACCGACGGTTCCATAGAGATCGCCGAAGAACACGGGGCGCGCGTGCTCAGCGTCCCCCAACGCGGCTACGGTTGCGCCCTGCGCAATGGCATTGCCGCCGCCCAGGGCGAATTCATCATCATGGGCGACGCCGATGACAGCTACGACTTCAGTGAGGTCCCCAAATTCGTCGCCAAGCTCCGCGAAGGCTATGACCTCGTAATGGGTAACCGCTTCCGCGGCGAGATAAAACCCGGCGCCATGCCCCCGCTGCACAAATATTTCGGCAATCCCGGACTCACCACTCTGTTAAACATGTTTTTTCACTCCGGGGTCGGCGATGTCTATTGCGGCATGCGCGGCTTTACGCGCGCCCTGGCGCAAAAACTCGACGTCCGCAGTACGGGCATGGAGTTCGCCCTCGAAATGGTCATCAAGGCCGCACAGATGCACGCCCGCATTGCCGAAATCCCCATCATCCTCTGGCCCGATAAACGCGGCCGCGCCCCGCATCTCCGCAGCTTCCGCGACGGTTGGCGCAGCCTCCGCTTCATGCTCCTCTACGCCCCCAACTGGCTGTTCCTCCTGCCGGGAAGCGCGCTGGGCACGCTCGGCCTGGCGCTGGTTTTCTGGCTGCTGCCCGGACCGCGTCACGTGGGTCCCAGAGGTCGCATCACGCTCGACATTCACACCATGATCTTCGGCGTGTTTTTCACGCTACTAAGTGCGCAGATTCTCTCTATCGGCGCCTTCGCCAAAGTTTTCAGTTATGCCGAACGCTTCGACCACGGCGGCGTCTCGCTCAAACGCGCCCTGCGCGGGGTAACGCTCGAGTCCGGCCTGGCCCTCGGTGCGATCATGTTCTTAGCTGGATTCGCCGGTTGCGCCTACATTTCCTGGAGCTGGGCTTCGAGCGGTTTCGGCCAATTGCACCAAGTCCGGCAAATCCTCTTCTGGGCCATGTGGCTCTTCCTCGGCGTCCAAGTAATCTTCGCCTCTTTCTTCCTCAGCATGCTGGGCATCAGCCGTGGCACCTTCATCGGCGATTACGACCGCAACTGACCGATGCCCGAGCCAAGCCCATCACGAACCGGTCGCCGCAGGGGCCTTTCGTTCAGCGAAGTTCACCCCGCTTGTTCGTCTGCCGTGCGCCCGGGAGCCGGAGTGGTGGGACATGCCCGCTAGCGATTCGCCTCAAGTTTCGGTTCTACTTCGCGCGATCCGGCACACGCACCAGGCCCTGGTGCACCACCGCCGGGTCCGCATCTTGGCGCAAGCCCTGGCCGCGCAAATCCCAAGCAACGCCTCGGTCCTCGACATCGGCTGCGGCGATGGCACCCTCGCGAGCCTTATTGCCCAACAACGCCCAGACATTTCGGTGCAGGGTGTAGAAGTCCTGATTCGCCCGGGTTGCAAAATCGAATGCCATACCTTCGATGGCCACACGCTCCCATTTCCTGACAATTCCGTGGACGTCTGCCTGCTCGTCGATGTCCTCCATCACACCAGCGACGTTCGCGTCCTGCTCAAGGAGGCCGCCCGCGTTACCCGCGCCAGCATTCTGCTGAAAGATCACCTGAGCGAGAATGCCCTCGATCACGCCACGCTTCGCCTCATGGACTGGGTCGGCAACCGTCCCCACGGCGTCACCCTCCCCTACAACTACCAGTCGCGCGCCGAATGGCAGGTCCACTTCGCCGCCACCGGCCTGGAAACCGTTGCTTTCACGAGCGATCTCCCCCTCTATCCTGCACCTTTCAGCGCCATCGTCGGACGCAAGCTCCACTTCATCGCGGCGCTGGTAAAGGGGAAGCCCGCCTGAACCTACGTCCCCCCGCCATCCCCCGGGATCCCGTTCCGGAAGATTAGAAAGTATCCATAAACGCTGTTGCGGCCCTTTCGGTGCTGTGTTTCTCGTTGGCACGTTTGATGACAAAACCTCGGCGGCGATGCTGTTTACGCTAATCCCATATCCGCGAACGACTTACGGAAACGAGGCGCACGAATCGGGGGAGAGGTGTGATGAGCGAATCTAAATCTTCTACCGCGGCGGCCCGCAAAACCAGCAGGGCCGGCTCTATTGAAAGCGTGGCGGACATTATCGAGCGCGAACTCCAGCCGCTGATCGCGAACTGGTTGGACCGCGTCGAAGGAGAACCAGATTTAGCGCGTATCCCGTTGAACTATGAAGAGCGCACCGGCCATCTCCCCCACCTGCTGCATGACGTGATTGCGCGGCTGCGTTTGGACGCGGGGGCGAAAGCTCCGATTTCGCAAGCCGCTGCCGACCATGGTGATTTGCGGCGCAAGCAAGGCTACACCGTAGCGATGGCGGTAGAAGAGTCTCGCCTCCTGCAGGTCAGTATCTTCTCGATGCTGCACAAAAATGTAAAGAATTTGGAATTTAGTACGTTGCTTCCCGACGTGGTCACCATCGCGGATGAAGTCGACGCGCAGTTGAAGGAGCAGATGCTGCGCTTCATGGCCGCGGACGCCGCGGCCCAGAAGAATGAGACTCCACCGACCCACGCGCGGATCGATTAGCCATCATGGCAAGCCCGGGACTTGAAGCGACGAGACTGACGGACACGAAGCCTTGCAGCGAGTGCGTCTTGCTCATCGAAGGCGCGGCGAACGATGCCAGGAGAATCTTAGACGAATTGGCTGCCGCCACGGACGAACGGTTCCCTGTCGAATGGGTTAGCGAACTGTCTAGCGGGCTCGCGCGCCTGCGCGGCGGCGGCGTTGCGGCGATGGTGCTGGACCTGACCTTGCCAGATAGCCAGGGCCTTGAAACCTTCGACGCCCTTTTTCGCGCCGCGCCGCACGTACCCATTCTGATCGTAAGCGAAGGCGCCGGCGAAGAAATGGCCATGCGCGCCGTCGACCGCGGCGCCCGTGACTACCTGCGCAAGGACCAAGCCGACGGCTCCCGCTTGCGGCGCGCCGTGCGCACCATGATGGACCGCCGGGCCGCAGAAGCGGTGTCGCTCGAAAATGCCGTCGCCAACGTCACCCTCGACTCCATTGGAGAGGCAATTCTGCGCACCGACGTCCATGGCGTCGTCCTGTATTTAAATGCCATCGCGGAAACGATGAGCGGGTGGACTCGTAAGGAAGCGCTGGGCCACCCGGTTACGGAAGTGCTTCGCATCATTGATGGCCTTGGCGGCGCTACATCCGGCGAGCCTTTGCCCGCGGTCCTTGAGGAAAACCATTCTGCGAAGGCTTTGGCCGCCAGCAAAAACTCCATTCTGGTTCGCCGCGACGGATCGGAATGCGGAATTGAAATCAGAGTGGCGGACATCCACGATCCCGATGGGCGTGTCGTCGGGTCGGTCCTGGCTTTTCACGACTTGAGTCTGGCGCAAGCCACGTCGCGCGAAATGTCGCATCTGGCGCAGCACGATTTTCTGACCGGTTTGCCGAACCGCATGCTGTTTAACGACCGCCTGGGGCAGGCCATTTCCCTGGCCGCCCGCCAAGGCAAACAACTCGCCGTGCTGTTTGTGGACTTGGATCACTTCAAAAAGATCAACGACTCCCTGGGCCACGCGGTCGGCGACAAATTGCTCCAGTCCGTCGCCGGGCAGCTGCTCGCTTGTGTGCGGCGAACGGACACCGTGAGCCGCCTGGGCGGAGACGAGTTTCTAATACTGCTTTCACAACTCGGGCACGCCGAGGACGCCGCGGTATGTGCGCGAAAAATCCTCAGGAAATTGTCGGCCCCGCACATGGTCGACGGCAAAAGTGTGGACACCAACGTCTGTGTGGGAGTGAGCATCTACCCCGTCGACGGCCAGGACGCGGAGAGTTTGATTGTCAAAGCCGACACCGCCATGTACGAAGCCAAGCAAGCTGGCCGGAATACCTGCCGATTCTTCCAGCGCCACATGCACGCACGGCTTGCCGAACGGCAATCGATCGAGGCCGATTTGCGCTACGCCCTCGGGCGCAACCAATTCTTGCTGCATTATCAGCCGCAATACAATCTGCAGAGCGGGCAGATCACCGGGGTCGAAGCGTTATTGCGCTGGAAACATCCGCGGCGCGGACTGGTGCCTCCGGACGAGTTCGTGTTTATCGCAGAAGAGTGTGGGCTGATTATCCCCATCGGGCGCTGGGTACTGCTGAAAGCCTGCAAACAATTCCGGGAATGGAGCGACGCCGGTGTCGGGGTGGTGCCCGTGTCCGTAAATGTGTCGGCCGCCGAGTTCGGTGCCAAGGATTTTCTGTCCGGGGTTCGCGCCGTGTTGATTGCCACCGGAGTGGCCCCGCAGAATCTGCAGCTGGAACTGACCGAGAGCGTCCTCATGCATGACGCGGAGTCGGCGGTCGTCACCCTGGCGGCCCTCAAAGCCATGGGCGTGCAGCTGGCCATCGACGACTTTGGTACCGGGTACTCCAGCTTTACCTACCTGCGGCGGTTTCCCTCGGATGCGCTGAAGCTCCATCAATCCTTCGTGCAGGAGATCACCCTAAATCCGAACGATGCCATGATTGTCAGCGCCATGATCAATATCGGTACCAGCCTGAAGCAGCGAGTGATCGCCGAAGGAGTGGAAACTCGTCAACAACTCGAGTTCCTGCAGCTCCACGGCTGCGGAGAGGGGCAAGGCTATTATTTCAGCCGCCCGGTAGTTCCCGCGGAGGCTGCGAAACTGTTTAAGGCCAGCCCACACTAAGGACCCATCCCGCGCCGCACGAGGGCGGTCTGGCCCCGTCGAGCGTCGGCTCCCGTTTTCAAGCCGGGCTCGGCGCTTCCTGGACCGTCCGGGAGACCTGCTCCAGCACGTCCGCCAGCTCGCGAGAATTAACGGGCTTCGAAATATAGCCGTCCATTCCAGCGGCCAGGCAGCGCTCCCGGTCGCCCTGCATCGCGTGGGCCGTCATCGCAACAATGGGCAAATGCGTCTGTGTGCCTCGTTCTCGTCTGCGGATGGCTGCCGTAGCCTCAAAGCCGTCCATCTCCGGCATCTGTACATCCATCAATACCACGTCGAATTTCCCCCCCTCGAGGGCGGCCAGAGCTTCGCGTCCGTTCGCCGTCACCTTCACTTGGTGTCCCTGTTTCTCGAGCAGGCGCGCCGCGAGTTTTTGGTTGACGGCATTGTCCTCCGCGAGGAGGATGCGCAATTTCCTGTTTACGTTCTCTACCGTCTGCCGCGTGATCAGCGTCGCCGACTCAGGTTGCAGTCCCGCCGTGCCCAGAACGCGAACGATGACCTCAAACAACTCCGATTGGCTGACGGGCTTGCTCAGGTACCCCGCCACCCCCAGCTCCCGGCACCGCGCTATTTCCCCCCGCCCCCCGGCCGAAGTCAGCAGAATCACCTTGGCTTGTCCGGACAGCTTCGGAGACCGTTGCAGCTGCTCGACCAGCGAGAAGCCATCCATGTCGGGCATATTCAAATCCGTCAGGATTATGGCAAAGGGCTCTTCGGTCCTGCTTAGTAATTGCAAGGCCTCCGCCCCACTCGCTGCCAAGGTCGGGCTCATTCCGTACCGCCGCAACATTTCCTGCAGGATGCGGCCGTTGGTGGCGTTGTCATCCACTACCAGTACGCGCCGTCCCGCAAGATATGCCGGCGCGGCCACAGGAAGCGTTTCCGCCACCTCCTTGGCGGCCTCGAATCTCGCCGTGAAGTGAAACTGGCTGCCCTGCGCGACGTTACTTTCCACCCATATCTTTCCCTCCATCAACTCGACCAGTCGCGACGAGATGGTCAGACCCAGTCCGGTGCCGCCAAACTGCCGGGCTGTCGACCCGTCGGCCTGCGAAAAAGCATCGAAAATGAGCTTCTGTTTTTCCGGAGCGATACCGACTCCCGTGTCGAGCACCAGGAAGTGCAGGCGGAGTTCCTCTGCTGTCTCGGAGTCGGCTGTCACGCGCAGCCCGATTTCCCCGCGTTCCGTAAACTTGATGGCGTTGCCGATCAGATTGATGATGATTTGCCTTAGACGGCTGGGATCCCCGGTCACCCGCTCGGGCACCTCGGGGCGGATATCGCAGGTCAGCTCCAGACCCTTCTGGTGCGCCCGCAGGGCCAGCGTTTTGATACTCAAGGCCACGCAGTCTCGCAGGTTGAATTCGATGGATTCCAGTTCGAGCCGGCCCGCTTCGATCTTCGAGAAGTCCAGGATGTCATTGATGATGGTCAGCAGCGAATCTGCGGACGACTTGACCAGGCTGGCGAACTCGCGCTGGTCCGGGTTCAGTCCAGTATCCAGCAACAATTCGGTCATGCCCAGAACTCCGTTCATGGGGGTGCGAATTTCGTGGCTCATGTTGGCCAGAAACTCGCTCTTTGCTCGGTTGGCTCCTTCGGCGGCACGTTTGGCAATGTCTAATTCATGCTCGGCACGCTTGCGTTCCGTGACGTCGCGAAATCCCCACACGCGTCCCACGTTTTTCCCGTCCATGCTTTGCGGTTCAGAATGCCGCTCAAACACTCGGCCGTCATTCAGCTCCATTACGTCGTCGGTCTTCGTGTTTGCGTCGCCATACACCGCCTGAACCTTGCTGGCGAATGCTTCTGAATCTTTTAGTTGCGGCGCCATAAACTCGAGCAGTGCTCGTTGATTGCGCAGCTGCAGAATGGGCTCCGGAACCGCCCACATGGTTGCGAATTTCTGATTGTGCGCCACAATTCCGCCGCCTGAATCGACCACCAGGATCCCGTCCGCCGTGGCCTCCAGTGTTGCGCGAATGGTTTCCGTGCGCTCCTCAACGCGCCTCTTCAGCGCCGCCACCCATAGCGTGCCGAACAGGATGGCCAGCAAGGAAACCGCCAGCAAAGCAAAGATCCGGCTCGCCGTCCACCACGAAGGCCTCTGCAGCACCAGCACATCCCCCCTGGAGCGCAGCAGCAGGCGAAAAGACTTCGGCAGTGCAGCGCCTTCCCGCTGCGCGGATAAATATCTGTCCACTTGCACGGAACAAACTCCCGTGAGTTGCATCTCGCTGCCCGCTCGCCACGACGCTACTTCGCTCTTTTTCGTTCCACTCGGCAGCACCGCAAAAAAGGGCATCCCTCCCGACGACATCAGCAGCATGGGATAGTCCGAAGTTAAATCGAGGTTCACCAGTCGGCCGCGTATTTGCACCAGCCTGGCATCGTAGTCGCCGCCCATCGCTTCCTGGGCGGTCACCGGCCTGACCATGATGGCTTTCCCGCTGCCCTCCTGCTTGAAGACCGCATCCTCTAGCATGGGCGAGTACTCGCCCATGGCGGGAAACCCCACCACATCCACCCAATCGCCCGGCTTCAGCGGAGTTTCCTGAACCGTCGGAATGAACAGCCCCTGGGAACCATCCTGAACGTAGATCCACTGCCCGGGCCACTGTAATGTCACCTGCCCGTGCACGCGGACACGGTGCACCAAGGCTACGCCCGGAGCAAACTGCAATAGACCGTTGATCGGTTGCGCGGACAATAACAACGGATCGGCCGGCGCCGGATCCTCAATGCGCACGGTGGCGAGTGATGGAAAGAGCAGCCGCGCTCCAACCATCTGGCGGTTCTTGGTCCAGATCGGAGTCACGTTGGCGTGCACCACCACGGTGGCATCCACCAATGGCGCATAGTCGGCCCCGGCCTCCCGGCGCGTGACTCCACGGATGATGCCGTCTCTTAAAGCCAGCGTGAGCGTGGCGTAGCGGCCGGACTGCTCGACCGAATGCACTACGCCCTCAACTTCGATCCATTGCCCGTCGTCTGCGCCAGTCAGTAGTTCTGACAGGCTTCTTCGCGGCGGGTTCGCCGGTAGGTGAGATTGCCCCACAACCTGAACCCCGCTCCCCCTGACGATCGGCGCGTAGTTCCCGGGCTCGCTCACGCCCGTCATATCGATCAGCGTGCCCGCCTCGATGGGAAGAACGGGCCGCGGGGGAACCAAGACGCATATGCACCCGGTCTGATCGCAGGCAAAAAACGCCCCGACCTGCGGGTTCGTGTCGGGATCGTATTCCGTAACCACCGCCCGCAAATGGATGGGGTAGTGCCGCCGGGCTTCGCTCGTAGGCAAACTATGCGCCGCGCGCGCCGTGGTCAGTGTTGGTAATGCCTCGTCCGGCGCGGGCGATTTCTGTCCGAACGCGCTTGCGCCGACAAAAAGCAGGACCAGCACAGCAGACCACGCCCGCCTGCCGTAGCTCCGCGCCACCCGTGGTCGGTCGGCGCAATCGCCCGACGGATCATTCTCATTTCCCAATGTGACACACGAGTGCGCGAGGCTCTCCAACAGGCCATACCTCCCGCCTAGTCCGCCAGCAGATGCTCTTCCAACTTCTGCGAGTCTCGATGTGAGAAAGAAGATCTTTCCTCAGCACGGACACCAGGGCTGCGACGGCGAAGCCCTGTTGCTCGGCTCTGAAGCCTCGTCGGACGCGCGTGCAGCGACCCCGCGAACGTGCGACGAGCCATTCGGCCATTCCCGATAAGCGCATCGCCACTCAGAAATCCTGTTTCGGGAATCCACCGCCAGTCGGGGGCGCGGCATCCCGGCCTGCGCTTTTTCGCTCGCCGAACTGGGCAACCCCTAAATCGGGAGGCAAGATCCCGCAAAAGAGGGTGAACGAAAGGAGGGCTGTGTGCGCCCTAATCAGACTAAAACGAAGGCTAGGTTCTGTGGCCGGCGGCCCGTTTCCTTGTATTGAACCTCAAGGGCAGAGTTGTTCGCTCGTAGCAGTCAGAAGTTTGAAAGAAGAACCAAGAATCTCTAAACCCGGTTACCGTCAGCTCTATGGTTTGGCCGCCCCATCAATAAAATTCCCCACATTGGCCTTCAATTTCGCAAGATCCTCTTCCCGCACGTACATCATGTGTCCCGCATCGTAATACTGCAGCGTAATATTCTTGCGCAATCCCTCCGGCAGCCCCAAGTGGTCCGCCGTAAACTCCGTTGCGAAAAACGGGGTCGCCAGATCGAAGTACCCGTTCTCAATCTCCACCTTCAAATGCGGATTCACCAGCATGGCCTGAATCAAATCTCCTTCCGTGTTTGGCGAGCCCGGAAATCCAAAATTCTCTCCCGCATTATGTTTCCAGTTCCATTGCTGGTTGGCCTGGTTCGATCCTCCCACATACACCTTGTCCTGACCAAACTTCAGCTCCGTGCGCACATAATTATTCCACGCCGCCGTAAACGGCCCGGTGATCGAAGTATCCTGCGGATCAAACTCCGCATACTCCCCCAGCAGATCGTAGGAAAATCCCGAAAAACGCGCGTCCAGCCGCCCCGTCGTTAATCCCCGGCTGCGCTGCAACTCCTTCATGAACTGCGGCAGCGCCACGCGCAAATCGGCCTTCAAAATATAGTCCTCGCTCAAGCCCGTAAAGCGCGACAGCTGCTTGGCCATCTCCGCTTTTTCTCCTGCCGTCAGCTTCGAGCCTTTCATCAATGCGCCGGCGTACTCCGTCACCGCGAAATGCCGCGCCTCCTCCACAAAGGCCTTCATGTCCGCGGGCTTATCCTTCAGCACGTTGTGATACCACGCCGTCGCCGCATAACTCGGCAAATAAAAGACGTACGGCATGTCTTCGCTGGGATTGAACGAAATTGTTCCCAAATCGAGCACCGAGGAAATCAGCACGATTCCGTTGAAATACATCCCGTCGTTATTCTGCAAATAGTTGGACAGCGCCGCGGAGCGAAACGTTCCGTAACTTTCCCCGATCAGAAATTTCGGCGAGTTCCAGCGGTCGTTGCGGTTCACATAGGTGTTAATCATCTGCGCCAGCGATTTGACGTCCTCATCGACGCCCCAAAAGTCCTTGTCCTGCGCCTTGCCCGCCGCGTGACTGAATCCCGTTCCCACCGGATCGATGAACACCAAATCGCTCTTGTCCAGCAAACAATAAGGATTCTCCACCACCTTGTACGGTGCCGGCTGCGGTGCCTCCGCGCTCGGAATCACCACCCGCTTCGGCGAGAATGACCCCATGTGCAGCCACATCGACGCCGACCCGGGACCCCCGTTATAAATAAACGCCACCGGTCGCGTACTCAGATCCTTAACATCACTCCGCGTATACGCCGTGTAGTAAATCAGCGCCGTCGGCTCTTCCTTCTCGTTTTTGAGCAAAATCGTTGCCGCCGTAGCCTTGTAGGGAATCACCTGCCCGCCAACCTTAATCGTGTGTTCGGTTACCGACGACTCCTCCTTGGGGGGAGCCGGTGTCGCTGCGGCCGCCGCGTCCGCGGGTTTGGCGTCCTTGTCTTTGTCCTGCGCCCGGCACAGCTGCCCAGCCTGCAACCCCAGCAACATCGCAAACACACCCGCAAATCGCAGTACCCGCCTCATCCGACCGCTCCTTATTCTGGAAAAGTATCGAAGAACATCCCCCGTCAGATAGCCGCACAGATTCTAACCCAGGCCCCTGTCGGGTCATCCCCCTATTTGACGCCGCGCAATCCACATGGGCTTGTCCCTGCTCAAAAGACCGGCAAATACTCCGCAAAAAAAAGTACGGGTCGATATTGCTAAAATTGGCGATGTACCTCGAACTTCCTGTTGCGAGAAGAGCCCGCCCCGCCACGAGCGAAGCAAGCCCCTAGGGGGCTGCCGGCGGCCCGCGGGCGAAGAACCAAGGAAACGCCGTTTACAGAAAACGGCAGGGCAGCGGAGAATTGGGGGAGTCCCAGGCGGTGGCCATCCGTGAACGGATGGGAGTCGTAACCCGTGCAGAATCAATACTTGCGAAGGATCGCGAAACACGGGACTTCAGCGTCCGGTAGAACCGCCCTCCTCGAGGGGGGTGGTCCAGAAGCGCGATCGTATCCACCTAATACCGCTCGATCTCCACTTCGGTTTCGCTCGCCGCTGGTTTCACCGCGGATCCCTGGTGCAGCCCCGGCAACGGTTTCTTCTGCCCGTCGAGAAAATCCGCCAGCTCCAGGCGCAAGTTTCCGGCGTTGGTTGAGTACGTCAGTCCCACTTCAAAGTCCACGACTCCGTCGCGGATGAACTTCTGGATCTCCGCGTCAAAGTGCTGCATGCCCTCGGTGTCCCCGTCGCGCATGGCGTCCAGCAAACTTTTGCCGTCGCTTTCGCCCTTCTCGACGTATTCGCGCGTGCGCATGGTGGCCTTCAAAACTTCAATCGCCGCGATTCGTCCGCTGCCATCTTTTTTCGGCAGCAGGCGCTGCGACACGATATACCGGAACGCCTTCGACAACCGCACGCGGATGGATTGCTGCTCGCTCAGTGGAAATGTTCCGATGATCCGTTCGACGGTTTTGGCCGCATCAATGGTGTGCAGCGTGGACATCACCAAGTGTCCGGTCTCTGAAGCTTCCAGCGCGATTTCGATGGTTTCCCGGTCACGCATTTCGCCCACCAAAATAACCTTGGGCGCTTGCCGCAACGCTGCGCGCAGCGCCAGCGAAAATGTCGGGGTGTCGGAATGCAGCTCACGTTGATGCATCGTGGATTTCTTATGCCGGTGCAGAAACTCAATCGGATCCTCGATGGTCAGGATGTGATACGCCTTCTCTTCATTCATCTTGTCCAGTACCGCAGCCAGCGTGGAGGATTTGCCCGAACCCGTCGGCCCGGTGACCAGCACGATCCCGTTCCGCAATTGAACCAGCTCTTCGAGCACCTTGGGCAGGCGCAGTTCCGCGAAGCCGGGAATTTTGTCCGGAATCACCCGCATCACCACGGCGATGCTGCCGCGCTGCCGGAAAATGTTCACGCGGAAGCGCCCCACGCCGGCGATGCCGTAAGAAAGATCCGCCGAACCATCGCGCTCCAGACTTTTTTTGGCGTGTTCGGTGCTGGCCATTAAATCGTTGGCGATATAGTTCGTGTCGTATGGCGTCAGCTTTTCCAGCCCCTTGAATTTCAGCTCAATCAGCTCGCCATTCGATTCGATCTGCGGCGCGCGGCCTGGGGAGAAAATCAGGTCGCTTACCTGCCGATGCGCTTTCAGCATGGTGGTAATCAACTGCGCCGTGTGAATGGTGCGCTGCGTTGCCGGAAGCGCTGCGGCCGGATTTGGCGGCGGCGCCTGCGCTGTCAGTGGCGCTTGCGTGGTTTGCGATGCTAGCGCTGGAGACTTTTGCTCTGTGGCTAGTTCCTGCGAAGGAACCTGTGGCCGGGTAACCATTGTTGTTCGGATCCTTGTGTGGCCCAATCTGGCCCAAATCGCGGTTATGGTTAAGGTTGTCTGTGGCGGCGTTGATCGCCTGTCGCGTCGGTTGAGAGGTTTGCCATGCAGAGACAATCTTAGCGTTTCGTGACACGGACGTGGACGGCCAGCACGCCACGAATTGCGAGAAGATTACTGTCCTTTAGTACAGTCGGTACCAATTGGGCCTGCCGCGTTTGTAGGGGGCGCTTTCTCGGGCAGGCGCCTCTCTCCACCCCAGAAAAACAGTGAGAAGCGACCCGTGCGGGTCGGATTCGATGAATGATTGGCGCGCGGATCTCTCCCGCAAAAAGACTGCTTCAAACAGATAGCGTCAGGCGCAGTCCCTCTGCGAGGCGAAGGGAAACCGCGCTGAGATCCCTGACAATCCAATCGGCGCCGGCGGCCAGTAGCTCCGCGTCCGGCGCGGTCGTGCGCAGAGCCAGGACGCGCGAACCGGCCGCTTTGCCCGCGCGAATGCCCGCGGGAGCATCTTCGACGACCACGCAATCCGCGGGGGCGAGGCCCAGAAACTCCGCGCCTTTCCGGTACGGCTCGGGGTCCGGCTTACCGCGCAGTACATCGCTCGCGGTGACCAGCACCCTGGGCTTGGGCAGGCCCGCTGCGGCGACGCGCACGTCGGCCAGAGGGCGGGCGCAGGAGGTGACGATGGTCCAGGTGCTTTCCGGCAGCGCGTGCAGAAAACTCAGTACGCCAGGTAGCGGAACAACCCCCTCGGTGTCGGCAATTTCGCGGCGCAGCACTTCGTTATTTTCTTTTTCGTGGTCGCCGTCGGGCAGCAATTCGCGGATGGTGGTCATGCTCGGCCGCCCGTGGGCCATGCGCACCACGTCCTTGGGCACGAAATCATGCTGCACCGCCCACCAGTGCCACACGCGCTCAACGGCCGGCGTGGAGTCCACCAGCACGCCGTCCAGATCAAACAATATTCCCCGACAAACAATCTCCGTCATCAATCCATCGTATACCAAAACTTCTTCCCGCAGATTGCGCCGGCGAGCGCATGCCGACGGCCGGGGGGGGGTGATGTTGACAAGGCCGCCGACGCGTACAATACTTCGCGGCCATGCAAACCCTGGGACTTTCCAATGCCACTCCGCGGACCGAAGGGCGTCTCAAAAGTCTATTTTGGCCTTCGATCCGGAACAGCAGCGATGTCGATTATCTTGGCGTGCAAGGTTACTGGCTGTGCGGCATCGTCGCAATCGTCGCTTTTCTGTCTTCGCTTGCGGCCGGTAAACCCGTTCTGGGCGTTTTTGTTTTGCTGTTCTACTATCTCGGAGGCGTTGGTGTTCGAGAGCGCAGCCGGTATGCGGCGGCAGCCGTTTTCCTGATTTATCTCATCGATATGGCTGTGGGAGCAGGACTAATCAGAGTGATTATCGCCGGGGTGTTGTTTTCCAACCTGCGGGCCACCTGGGTTGCCGCAGGGTGGAACCCGGAATCGAACGAAGCGATTCGCCCGCCGCGTATGGAAGATTCCTGGAGCGATCGATTTACCGACAAACTGCCACCCTGGCTTTGGCCCAAGGTACGGGTCCTGTTTTACGTACTCTCGATCGTTTTCACGCTGCTGAGTGTCGTCGGAGTAGTCGCACACTTCAAAAATCGATGAAGGTGCTTCATCTAGACGCTTCTTCGTCCTTCAATCCAGTCCATGGTTTTCGACGCCAGGCGATCGAGGGCGACTACTGACATTTCCAGGTGCTTTTCGCGGGTGTCTTCGATTTTGTTGTGGCTGATGCCCCGCAACGATTGTACAAAAAGCATAACCGTGGGAATGCCTGCGCGGGCGACTTCGGCGGCATCGTGCAAAGGACCGCTCGGCATGCTGTGCGAGCTGCCACTTACTTCACGAATGGATCGCTCGCAAAGATCGAGCAGCACGGGATGGAAGGGGACTGGGTCGATACTCCAGAGGCGCGACCATTCGACGGTGCATTTTTCTTCGGCGGCGAAACGCTGGCTGGCCTCCTGGGCTTCGCGATACATCCGGGCGAGGATGTCGGCGTCGAGGTCGCGCTGGTCGAGGGTGGCTTCGCAGCGGCCGACGACGGCGGTGGCGATGCCGGGAAAAGTCTTCAGGCTGCCCATGGTGCAGACGGCATCGGGATGTTTGCCGGCGATATTGCGGATTTCCAGCGCGAGTCTTGCGGCAGCGGCTAAAGCGTCGCGGCGGGCGCTCATGGGCGTCGAGCCGGAATGCGCTTCCTGACCGTAGAAAGTGATGTTGTGGCGCTCGACGCCTTTAGTGCCGAGCACCACGCCAAGCGGCAGATCCATTTTTTCGAGCACCGGGCCTTGTTCGATGTGGAGTTCCAAGTAGGCCGCGGCGTTGGCGCGTTCTATCCCGGCTTCCGGGAAGCGGTCCATGTCCACGCCGCAGCGGCGCAGCGCGTCTTCCATTTTTATGCCGTCGCGATCGGTGCGTACGCGATCCGCAGCAATAGAATGCGTGCCGGCAAATGCCGAAGAGCCCAGCAAGCTGCGGCCGAAGCGCGCGCCTTCTTCATCGGCCCAGTCCACGAGCCGGACGGTTACCGGAGGCTTTCCGTTATATTCGGCGGCGATACGGCGGAAAACTTCGAGACCCGCGAGAATGTCGAGGCAGCCATCGAGCCAACCGCCATTCGGCACGGAATCGAGATGCCCGCCGATAAGCAACGCCTTTTCTGACGCGCCGCGCATGTTCACCCAGTTATTCCCAGCGGTGTCGCGGTGCTGAGTGATTTGTGCCCCGGGTATCGCGGAGATTTTTTCGGCGAACCATTGCCGGGCGGCAAGCCAAGTATCCGTCCAAGCAACGCGCTGCGCGCCATTGTCGTCGGCGGTCAGCGCGCGCAATTCCTTTAACTCTGCGACGGTTCGTTCCGGGTTCAGGCTCATGTGGTCACTCGCTCAAGGGATTCTCTAAGGGCCAGGGCGCGCAAAAGAAACAGACCACCAAACGCAGCGACGCCGAGGGCGCAGAGAAAAGCCGACGCGTCAGAAATATGCCGGTTCGCGCTTCAGCATTTTGCCGCGCCCGCGTTCGCCAACGAATTGGCCATCGCGGACTTGCACTTTGCCGCGCACGGTGACGAGCAACGGACGGCCCTCGATCTTCGTACCTTCGAACGCGTTGTAGTCGTTGTTGGTGTGCTGGGTTTTTGCCGAAATCACTCCGCGATAGTTTGGATCGTAGACCACCAGGTCGCCGTCACTGCCCACCGCGACCGCACCCTTGCGCGGATAAAGTCCGAAAAGTTTTGCCACCCGCGTGCTGAGGGCATCCACAAAGCGGTCGATGGTCAATCGGCCGGCTTTTACCCCGTGCGTGTACAACAAATTCACACGGTCTTCGATACCGGCAATACCGTTGGGAATGCTGGCGAAGGAATCTTTGCCCAAGAGTTTTTGCGCGGTATCAAAAGGGCAGTGATCGGTGCCGATGGTATCGACGCCGCCATTCTCGAGCGCGTTCCAGAGCACGGACTGATTGTGCCTGGCGCGCAGCGGCGGAGACATGACGTGCTTCATGCCTTCGACCCCCGGGCGTTCGGCATAGCTCTTATCGAGAAGCAAATGCGGAACCACGGATTCGACGGAGATTTGCACGCCGCGGGATTTCGCGGCCAGCGCCGCAGCCAGGGCTTCGTCGCAGGAGAGATGCACGACATAACCAGTCGCACCGGTGTTGTTCAGAAATGCGGCGAAGCGCGTGGTGCCTTCGGCTTCGACCGATTCCGGGCGGCTTGCTTCGTGCCACTCCGGCCCGGTTTTTCCTTCGCCTAAGAGCTTCTTCTGCAAGCGGTCCACCAGCTCGGCATTTTCGCAATGCGCAGTGACGATTACGCCCAGTTTTTTGGCCAGTTCAAGCGTCTGATACATTTCGCCGTCGTCGACGCCAAAGAAGTTCTTGTAAGAAAGAAAAATCTTGAAGGAGGCCGTTCCATCCGCCACGATTTCGCGGAGTTGCGATTCGGTTTCGGCAACGAATTTGGTCACCGACATGTGAAACGCATAATCACAAGCGCTTTTGTTATCGGCCTTGGACTTCCACAATTGATAACCTTCGAGGGCGTCGTCGTTGCGGTTGGGACAGCACATTTCGATATAGGTGGTGGTGCCGCCGACAAGCGAGGCGATGCTGGCAGTTTCGTGAGTATCTTTTGCGAAGGTGGCCATAAACGGCAAATAAATGTGCACGTGCGGATCGATGAAGCCGGGGAAGATCAGTTTGCCGGTGGCGTCGATAACCTCGGTTCCGGCGGGGGCGCTCAGATTCGGGCCGATGCTGGTGATGGTCTCATTTTCGATGTAGATGTCGGCGGTGTTGCGGTGGCCTACGTTTACAATCTCGCCGTTCTTGATCAGCAGGGACATGGTTTGCTCCGGGAGATGCAAAAGACGAAAGGGTAACGCAGGGACGCAGAGGAGAGCAGAAAAGTTCCGCGGTGCCGCGGCTTCGTGTTGCCTCGCTGTCGAAGGCTCGTCGAAAAGCCCAGAAGCGGCAGCCAGCCGCCGCACCTGAAAAGCGCCGTGCCTTTGTGCCGACGGGTTGCGATTGGGAGAGTCATAGCCCCGCTTAATGGATGTGAATGCCCATCTTGTCGCGATACTGCTTCATCTTTTCCCAGTCTTCGGTTACCGCGGGTTGCGTTTGGGTGATCTGTCCCCAGGTTATGGCAGGACGTTCCGGGGGTTCTTCGACCATGGCGATGCAATCCTCAACCGGGCAGACATTGAAGCACAGGCGGCAGCCGACGCAATCGACTTCGCGGACCTGTACGCGCGCCCGTGTTTCAACCGCGTCGACCCGGCCATTCGAGCGAATGTCGTAACTGCGTGGCGGCACCACACTGCCATCCGTCGCGATCAAATCGATGCACTGATGCGCCGTGTCGTTGCAGGCGACGTAACACAGATCGCAGCGAATGCATTTGGTCTGATCGATCCGCGCCACGGCCTTGAACGACAAATCGAAGTTGTTGAAATCGGAAACGCGATGCAGGCTTTTTCCGACGACATCGGGAATGCTGGCGAATCCTTTTTCGTCCATCCAGTTGGACAGGCCGTCGCACAAATCCTCAATGATGCGGAAGCCGTAATGCATCACCGCGGTGCAGACCTGCAAGCTGCTGGCACCGAGCAGCAAAAACTCGGCGGCGTCGCGCCAATCGGAGATGCCGCCCATCCCGGAAATGGGCAGCCGCGAACCGGCCACCACGGAATCCCGGCCGAGCGCGGAAAGCATATTCAGCGCGATGGGCTTGACCGCCGGACCAGCGTAACCGCCGTGCCCGCCCTTGCCGCCGATGTTGGGAGTTATTTCCAGCGAATCGAGGTCCACTCCGATGATGGAATTTATCGTGTTGATCAGCGAAAGCGCGTTGGCCTTCGCAGCCACTGCTGCGCGCGCGGGCGTGGTAATGTCCGAAATGTTCGGGGTGAGTTTTACGATCACGGGAATTTTCGCGACTTCCATAACCCAGCGGGTGATCTGCTCGCAATATTCCGGAACCTGTCCTACGGCGCTGCCCATGCCGCGTTCGCTCATGCCGTGCGGACACCCGTAATTCAGTTCGACGCCATCCGCGCCGGTATCCTGAATGCGGCGAATGATGTCGTGCCAGACTTCCGGCTTGGATTCCACCATGGCGGAGACGATCACCGCGCGATCCGGCCACGCGCGCTTCACTTCGGCAATTTCGCGCAGATTGATTTCGATGGGCCGGTCGGAAATTAATTCCACGTTGTTAATGGCCAGCATTTTCTGACCGCCGAAATGCCAAGCGCCATAGCGATTAGAAACATTTAGAACCGGCGCGCCAATGGTCTTCCACACCGCACCGCCCCATCCCGCTTCAAACGCGCGATGCACCTGGGCTCCGGAATTTGCCGGCGGCGCAGAGGCCAGCCAGAAGGGATTGGGCGAACGAATGCCCGCAAAATTGATGCTGAGATCAGCCACGGCCCACCAGCCTTTCCTGAATTGCGCGGGCCGCCAGTTTTCCATCTTGTACGGCCATAACTGTGGAGGCCGCGCCGCGCGCGCGAATGCAGTCGCCCCCGGCGTACACGCCGGAGATGTTCGTCTCAAAATCCGCACTCACTTGAATGAAGCCTTTTTCTGTTTGTAGTTTCCATTGCGATGCCACCGTTGGCTTTACCTGGCCGATGGCTTTCACGATCTGGTCCGCGGGAATCAGAAACGCCGAGCCGGGAATGGGTCGCGGCGCGGGCCGCCCGGAACTGTCTTTCTCTCCAAGCGTCATGCGCAGGCATTCCAGCGCTTTGACCTTGCCGCTCTCCGCATGCACTTTTACCGGCTGCGCGAGAAATTCCAGCCACACGCCTTCGCGTTTCACAAATTCATATTCGTGCGGATAGGCGGTCATTTCATTTTCCGTGCGGCGGTAAACCATGGTCACGCGGTCGGCGCCCAGGCGCTTGGCGATGGTCGCGCAATCGATGGCGGTGTTGCCTGCACCGATCACCACGACATTGCGGCCCACGCGCAATTTCGCGGTGTCCAGTTTGCTGTCTTCGATGTATTCGAGTCCGTCGATCACCAGTTCTTCGCCCGGGATGCCCAGCTCGGGAGTCGAACCGAGCCCCACACTCAAAAATATCGCCCGGAAGCGGCCTTGCAAATCCGCGAGCGAAAGGCTCGCCCCAACCTCCTTGCCGGTTTCGATGTTTACGCCCAGCCGCTTAATCATGTCCACTTCGCGCAGGGCCACCTCGACAGGTTCGCGCAACGCAATAATTCCGTAAGTCGAGAGACCACCGCCGAGTTCGCGCCGCTCAAACAGCGTCACGTTGTGCCCGCGCTTGGCCAGCTCCCCGGCGCACGAAAGCCCCGCGGGTCCAGCGCCGATTACCGCGACGTCCAAGCCGGTGGGCTTTGCCGCGGGAAACACATCGATCCCCTTGGCCCACACGTAATCCATGGCGTGGCGTTGCAGGCGTCCTATAAAAATGGGCTTGTGCTCGGCTCCGAGCACGCAGGCTCCTTCGCACAACTCCTGGACCGGACACACCCGCGCACAGGTCGCGCCGAGGAGGTTGGACTCCAGAATGGTGCGCGCCGAGCCTTTTAAATTTCCCGTATATATTTTCTTGATGAACTGCGGGATATCGATATGCGTCGGGCAGGCATGAGTGCAGGGGGCGTCGTAACACATCAGGCAGCGGGCGGCTTCGACCAACGCCTCGTGCGTGGTCAGCGGCGGCAGAAGCTCCGGCAGCCCCGCGGCGTTCGGCGGCACCTCACTAGGCGCCTGTATAGGCACCTCACCCTGTGGCGTCAACACGTCCTCCTCGACGGAGCCGTTGCCCGAAATGGAATCGTTGCGTGTGAGGAAGCAGATTAGAGCGGAACGCCGTTTCTTTCAATAGCCGCGATAGTGTCGATAGTGTCGGGGTCGGGAGACGGGGATTCCTAGATTCTCGTGAAGCACGGAATTCATGGGACTCTGCCGTCCCCCGCGAGCTTCTGGTACTTGAATTGACCGATACCCTTGAACCAGCGACATTCGGCCACAGTTCCGGCACGAGTCCTCTGCCCAGGAGGAAGGTGCTCTTTTTTTGGCATAACTCGTCGAGGGCGGCGCGCTCGCCGATTCTGCTCGCGCTGATGACGCGACGATGAGTCCTGCCTCTCTGGTCTCACGATCATGGAAGGCAACGCCGTCACGCTGAACTTCACCGTGACGAGCACGAGCTCGTTCGATTTTGTACTGCTGACCGGGGGCAAGATTTGGGGTGGCTGCGGTTTCCGGTGAACTCGAGCGATGTGGGCATCCGCGTTAAGGGCGGGATTTGCGACGCGGCCTCCAGGGTGCTTGTCATGATACTTGCCCTCAAGTTGCGCTAACATACGTGTTAGAGGGACGTTGTCCCGCTATAGCGCCAGTACTTAAGCCCAAGCGAGGCATCCTCCCTGCAGAGAGCCGTGGTTCGTATGCCCCTAAAGCGCCGCCGAGAGCTGATCCGCGAACGGACTTTCGCCGACATCCGCCGGGATTGTGAGCAGAAATTGGCTCGCGGCGAACGCCTGAATTTCGACAAAGTTATGCTGGAAATTGCCGCAATACGAAAAAGAGCGGGAAAAACAGGCAAGGACTAAAGTCTCATTGCAATTCAAGAGCGCTCAAGTGCGCCACCATGTCCACCCGAATTGCGCGCGCTCTCGGCCTCCGTGTGGGAAGGCGCTGCGACGCGCCCGGCCGTGGCAGGAGCCTCTCGACTTTCTCCCTCGCTCATGGACAGGTGTGGTGGCAGCGTCGGCATAGGGCGACGTTTTTATTCGCCGGGCGAGGCTCCCCTACCGATGTGCACGGTCCTTCTGGTATAACTGGCCCGTCATGAAATAGGAGAGGTCGCATGCAATTCCCTCGTTCACTCGGCTTGCTGGCCGTCCTCACCTTGGTCTTTGTCTCACCCACATTCGCTCAAAAGAGATATTCCACGTCCGAAGCAAAACAACATATCGGCGAAACGGCGACCGTGTGCGGCGATGTCGCGAGCACGCACTACGCGCCAGCCACGAAGGGAAGGCCCACTTTCTTAAATCTTGACGAAGCGTATCCAAAGCAGACATTTACGATCCTGATTTGGGGAAATGACCGATCCAAATTTGGCGATCCCGAAGCGACATACGCCGGCAAAAAAGTTTGCGTCACGGGCCTGATTAAGGATTATAAAGGCGCTCCCGAAGTAGTCGCCGAGCAGCCAAGTCAGATTGAAATCCGGAAATAAAACTTCGGAATCATCTTCTTGCAGGGCCTAAATAGTAAGGTGCGGCTCGAGAGAAATGGAAACTGGGAAAGACGTTCGGCCCCCTTCTGACGTCTCTACTGAGGCATGGCATTCGGGATGGCTAAGTCGAGCGCAGTGCGGCCCAATTTAAAGACACTCACCACGCTACGTTTCCTGGCCGCTTTGCACGTCGTGCTGTTCCACATGCGCGTCGTTGGCATACTCCCGGGCGGTCCCTGGTGGTATCAAAACTTCGCCGGCGTCGGCTATATCGGTGTGAATCTGTTCTTCGTGCTGTCGGGATTCATTCTGGTATACAACTACGCCAGTTCAACGCCGTCTCCCTGGCGGTTCTGGCAGGCGCGCTTCGCGCGAATTTATCCCGCCTACGCGCTGTCGCTCGTGGTCAGCGCCCCATTTTTCTTTTTTGCCGTGCGCCACCTGGACATTCCTTTCCTGGCGTGGAGCAAACAACACCTTGCAACCGCTTGCATACTGACAGTGAGCCTTCTGCAGTCATGGTTCCCGCAGGCCGCGTTGACGTGGAATGCCGTCTGCTGGAGTCTGTCCGTGGAAGCCTTCTTCTATATTGCGTTCCCGCTGCTCCTCGTGTGGAGCAGGGAATTCACGCCGAGGGCTCTCTTCTGTGGCATTGCCGGCTGGTCGCTAGTCAGTTTGTCGATTTCCCTTCTTTATCTCCTTGTGCATCCCGATGGCATCGACAAAATCAATTCCGGGGAAACCACACTGCTGTGGAAAAACATTCTCAGTTTTAATCCGCTACTGCGCTTGCCGGAGTTTCTCGTCGGGATGTTTGCGGGCCGTCTGTTTGGGTTAGCCAGGAACGACCGGCGGTTGGCCACTCCGCTTGTTGTGCTGGGGACCGCGGTAGTGGCTGGGCTGGTTCTGGTTGCGGACCGGATTCCGAGTCCACTGATTTCGGCAGGCATTCTCTCGCCGGCGTTTGCGAGCATCATCTATGGCCTGGCAATGCGGCCCCCCTGGTCTGCAATCCTCGAAAAGCGGGCTCTGGTGCTGCTCGGTGACGCGAGCTACAGCCTGTACCTATTGCATTCCAGTGTGATCTCCACGGTTTTCGACCGGACACCTTCTCTAGATCGGGGACTCCGCGCTACGGTCGCGTTCCTCGCAGCCGTGGCGGCGTCGTTGCTGGCGTATTTTCTCGTGGAGGAACCGTCCCGGAAGCTTCTTCGGCCCAAGGCGCGGTAGGGCAGCGGCAAGTCCTATCGCGGTACCTTGCGTCTCTCAGCCGGTCGTCAACAATATATCGACCCCGCCAGGCGATTTCATTTTTTCTGAGTTCGGGATGGGGCATCACATTGGTTCAACCGCAGCAGTTGCAATCGTTCGTTGCCCGTAAGTCTCATTGTCTTGCTCGGCAGCCCGGTATCGAATAATTTCGGTTGTCGTCTGACCCGAACAGATATACGCTTTCTCCAACTGTATCTCTCCCTACAGAATCTTTCTCGCGAGGCTCAAGTGCCGAACTCTGGAAGAATTATCTCTTATGGGCTCCTTGCTCTCTTCATAACTGCAGGCATGAGTGTGTCGGCGAAAGCCGATACCACCTACACTTACACCGGCCCTGCCTTTAATTTCTTCTACGGCGCTGTTTGTCCGCCCAATTGCAACATCACCGGCTCGTTCACGCTTCTGACGCCGTTGGCGGCAAATGACAATATGGTCGAATTGCCGGCTGGAACTCCCTTCTCGTTCTCAAGTGGACCATACACTGCCACGCAGGCAAATGTTGCGTCTCCTTCGACTTCCATTCAGATAAGCACGAATGCCGCGGGCATGATCGACCTCTGGGACATCGATTTATTTGATTTCTCGGATGGGTTTGATATTTTTACCGCCGACCAAGGAATGGCCGGCGCGAGTTACGACCAGTTTGGCAAACTCGAGCCCAATCCACCGGACGGCTACAAAAGCGCTGGCGGCGCGGATGATACAGGTGGCGTTATCACTTTTGGCACCTGGACCGTTTCGACGACGGGAGTCCCTGAACCTGCATCGCGCACACTGCTGGGCGTCGGGCTCCTCGGATTGGCCGCTCTCACTCCCAGGAAATTTCGTACTCTGACCTTCAACTGAGCGATCTGCGGTCTTCTCGACCGCCCGCGGCTGTTGCACGGCTGCGGCCTGTCGCGGGGCTTCTGAGTATTGGGCGCGTTTCGTCCGGCTTCTGGATGCGATGCCAGGTGTTGAGGACCTCGTTCCGGCAAAAAAGCCGCCCTGTCAGCTATCTCTAGTGGTCGACCGCAGCCGCTTTCGCCCTGGGCTGGGCGAGCCAATCCTCGAACCGGGTCTCGGACTCGCTTCTCCGGAGAAATGTAGCTGAACATTCCCTCTTGCTGGTTGTCGTCGCCGCGCATTTACTCGTCTCCTCGCTTCTCATATTCAGACGAGCTCTCTCACGCAAAGTTTCAACGCTCCAGGATGTAGCGACCATCCTCGTCTTCAAAATAAGCCAGTCTCCCGGGAATGCATGAAATTAAAGTGCCCATCTGATATCCGACTGTTTCCTTCAACGCAGTCAGCAAATCGATTTCCTGACCATCGAGCTCGGAATTCTCGGAAATAATCCAGCACTTGCTGCCCGCTCCCTTCCCAGCGAGCAGTTTTTGGAGGGAAGAGGGGTTTTGCTGGTTTCCTGGAACATGGACAACGAACTGTGGATCCAGGTGCTTGAAATGTGCGAGTTGAGCAATAAACTTCGCTCTCTTTTTCGGGCTCTTCAAGAATTCCAAGTATCGTTCCTGACGAACGGGAATAATGAACGCTTTGATCGTTGCTTCTTCGTGGTTCATAGAATGGGGGATGTTAATTGTGGACTGGAAGTCAGTCAAATCGACTTCGTGCACGCCGCCAGCACGGAAGTCTGGCAAGTTGACGGAAGCAACGGGTTTTTCAACAAACTCGCTCCGCGAATCAGCCCCGGGTGGGCGTGGCCTTGTGTCCACGTACGGCGAACACTGCTGCTCTTTCGCGGTGACCGCAAGATCTCCGCTCTTGGCGCGCATCATCGTGCTCGCGCTTGCCTTTAACAGTGCAATTATTCCATCAGCTTGCGTTTTTCATTCTGAGCTGTAAGCCCATATCGTATTGCCGCTCTAAGTGTATCGATGTTTATATCCTCTAGAGCCTTAAACCGAATGCAATATCCGGTCACGCTCGCCTTGCCTAGTTTTTTTCCATACGCTTTGGCTAAATACTTCTTGTCTTTGAGACCAAGAATATAGACAGAGATTCCGGTTTTGTTTCCGCTCACGCCAATTTGAAAAAATTCTCTACTTGTTCCATTGGCATATTTTATCGTGTGAAATCCATATCCAATAGTAGGGTTGGAAACAGTATGATTTTTACTGTCTTTACCATCGAAGAACCATAATTTACATTCTGGTGACACTTGAAGTGTGAGCCGATGCAACTCTCGCATGTCACTGCGTTTTGGCTCCGGTTGGCTGGTAATATACTTTTTGATTTGTTCTTGTACGTTCATACGTTCTGCTCTCCAGTTGCGCGCACGAGATTATGCGACGTTTAATCTTTTCCTTCACGGTGACCACGAGGTCTCCGCTCTTGGCGCAAGTCATCGTGCATTGCACTTCTTATCCGGAAAAGCGGGCATAGCAATACGTTCCAACAAGCCTCTGCGGCGGTATCGCTCGATTTCTTGGCCGTCACACTCCGGGCAGAAGCCCGTAGCTTTCGCGAATACCATAAGCCACGCTGGGCCACTTATCCGCCAAGTGGCCGACGCGGTCAATAGGAGGAAGTATGGACCGCCAAGAACAATCGAACAACCAAGCGAAAACCAAATCGACTAGACACCAGAGCAAGTCGCCATCGCCTGGGCTGCCATCTTCGCCCAAATCGAGACCGAGACTCGCGCTGACCGAGCGCGAAGGGAAGCCGCCAGAGATGTGCCGGGGGCTCGCAGAACCAAAGGAGAATGAGCTGGAAGCCACACGACTCGCGGCAGATCGCAAAATCTATACACTCAGCGATGAGTTGGCTGTTGGTTTGGACGACGTGGACAGGGGCTTTCGCCACCGGAGGAAATGAAGGCAGGCCTGTCAAACTGCGATGGCTATATAAATCGTCGAGGAAAGAGTGACAAAAGCATTGTCAATTGCGCAGACCGCGACGATACAAAAAATTGCGACCAGCCAGCTCAAAAAAATAATACGTGACTCACGGAGGTTTTCACGAGAGCCGATGACGGGGTATGACCTCGAATGCAGGCCCCGATTTAAGAACCTAAATCGAAAATAAGCAAACACTGCGAATGGGAAAAGCATAGCCACGGCAGTTCCCGCGAGCAACCAAAAACCATCGGGATAGCCCATAAACATGAAACGCACCTGAGTTGCGGTCGCCAACGTCGGTTTCCCCTCCACGTCGACGTCAATTTAGCACACGGCTGGCTGCCCCGCTAACCCATCATGGTGCCCACCGACGGACACAGCAAGACATTGAATACCACGCCCAAGGCGCAGAGGATAATGACCGTGGCCCTCACCCACCAAGCGCTAGCCGACCGTTCGATCCTTGAGTTGCTCGAAAAAATTCCTGCGTTCGTCGACGCCGCCAAGACACCAGAAGCGCACACCGCGTTACTTCAACAGGCGGCGAGGCTGCGCGACTCCCTGGGGAAGGGTAAGCGGCGACGCAAGAGCGAAGCCAAGCGATACCATAAGGTGCCGGACAGCGCCTTCGGTTAGGTGCTGCGAGGGCCCCAAATGACCCGTCCTAACTGCGGCACCCGATTGCCAACTGTCCTGGCGATGGAGTTACCATCGAGCAGGGACCTGACAGGCTGCGGTCGTCATGAGAACAATCCCGCGAGACAAAAGCAATGGCTACGAAACAGCTGCCAGAAGTTTTATGTTGACGCGGAATCCACGCATAGGCGCGTCCACGGTCCGTGAATGGAGCCAGGGTCTCCCACCTGGTTCCTCGATCCTCGACCTCGGATGTGGGCACGGTGTGCCGATTTCACAGGTGCTGACCGAAGAACGCTTCTCCGTTTATGGCATCGATGCATCGCCGACATTGATAGGGGCTTTTCGTAAACGATTTCCTGGTGCTCACGCGGAATGCTCGACCGTTGAGGACTCGGAATTCTTCCGGCGTTCCTTTGATGGTGTCGTCGCATGGGGATTGATGTTTTTGCTGCCGCCCGATGTTCAACCCATCATCGTTCGCAAAATGGCCAGAGCATTAAGTCCCAACGGCAAATTGCTTTT
>JBEKSZ010000009.1:0-53822 GCA_049516615.1 Candidatus Acidiferrum sp.
CCTGCCTAAATTCGCCACGGTCGAAGAAGCTGTCGAAGAGATTCGCCAGGGGCGCATGATCGTGCTGGTGGACGATGAGGATCGCGAGAACGAGGGCGACCTGACCATGGCGGCGGAGAAGATTACTCCAGAAGCCATCAACTTCATGGCCAAATTTGGTCGCGGGCTGATCTGTCTCACGCTGACCGAACAGCGCTGCGACGAGTTGCACCTGCCGCTGATGTCCCCCATCAACACCTCGGTGCATGGCACGGCGTTTTGTGAGGCGATTGACGCGCGCGTTGGCGTGACCACCGGCATCAGCGCCGCAGACCGAGCGATCACGATTCTCACGGCCATCGATCCGAAGACCAAACCCCAGGATTTGGCGCGGCCGGGCCACATGTTTCCGCTGCGCGCGCGCAACGGCGGGGTTTTGGTGCGTGCCGGACAGACCGAAGCGAGCGTAGACTTGGCGCGCATCGCGGGGCTGGGTGCGGCCGGGGTGATCTGCGAAATTATGAATGAAGACGGCACCATGTCTCGCGTGCCGCAGCTTTTGGACTTTTGCCGCGAACACCGTCTGAAAATGCTTACCGTGGCGGATTTGATTCGCTACCGCATGCAGCACGAGCGGTACGTGCGGCGTGTGGCGGAAGCCAAGCTGCCGACGCGTTACGGCGAATTTCGCATGGTGGCGTACGCCAGCGACGTAGATCAGGATCAGCACGTGGCGTTGGTGCGCGGAGACTTGTCCGGGGAAACGCCGGCGCTGGTACGCGTGCACTCCCACTGCTTGACCGGTGATGTGTTCGGTTCGACCACGTGCGATTGCAGCGAGTTGGTGTCCCGTTCGCTCGCGGCCATCGCCGAGGAAGATCGCGGGGTATTCCTTTATTTGCATCACACCG
Organism: Candidatus Acidiferrum sp.; assembly: GCA_049516615.1. GTDB lineage: Bacteria > Acidobacteriota > Terriglobia > Acidiferrales > UBA7541 > Acidiferrum. Next base: position 891 of record JBEKSZ010000009.1, read on the forward strand.
GCCGCGGCTTTTCAGTGGATATGCCCGAAGGGCCCGGGACCCTGCCCCAGATTCATTTTCACCGGCGCGGGCAAATCGACCGCGAGCCGGCGCATTTGCGCATGGTGCAACACGAGAGCGGGATTGGCGCGCAGATACTGATCGATTTGGGACTGAAGGATATCCGCGTACTGACCAATCATCCGAAGAAAGTTGTGGCGCTTGAAGGTTACGGCATCCGCATCGCGGATCAGGTACCGCTCTACATCGCCGAGCCGCGGCCGACGCATCAGCGACTGTAGGGTCGCGCGGTCGAATGCGGTAGCCGGGCTTCCGCTTTGGCTATTCCGGCGATTGCCAAAACAGCGGCCAGCCGCCGCACCCGGATAGTTCTGCGCCTCGCTGTGGCTGCGGCTCTGGGGGTCTTTCCGGATCTAGGTCGGCCTCCGGGGACCGCTTGCCGACCGCGCAGAGGCCTGTCTGGGGCTACCGCCGCCGAGGTGGCGCCTGTCTTTTTCGCCAAGGCTGGGGATCTGCCGCCGCGCGTTTTTCTTAGCACCACTTGTTTGCGTATCTTTCCAAGTGTTGCGTGCCAATTCGACGAACCGCGCGAATGATCTTTGCTTTTTAAATGCCCCGCAGGCCTTGCGAAACTGTAAAATCCTGGCGGTCCCCGATAGGGCGATGCCCGGCAAATGTCGCAGCTGTTCGCAGGCGGCGGTATGCAGATTGCCCGGCGTGGAGCGCGGTTTTCAGGGGGCCAAGGCCGGCGCTGCGGATACCCAGAAGACCGGAAAAACAGCGGCTCTAAACACGCGACCCGTAGCACCCTGATAATGCGCACTAAATATTCATAACGCGACGACAATGAACTCCCGAGAGAAGTACGCGAGGTGAACAGCGTGACGCGATTCCTGTGGCGGTGGGCGCCGGCGATTCTTGGTTTGTTTGCGGTGTTTTTTTTCACCGGGCGGCTTTTTGCGCAGATGCCTCGTACCAATGATCCGCCACAATATGGGCCGTACAACGGGGTATTCCTCAACGGCGGCGACGGACTGAAGATGAAGCTGGAGGAGCACGATTCCGTGCTGCGGGCCGATTCCGCCTGGACGATGTATTGCTGGCTGAAAATTGCTGAACCCTTAGAAGCTGCGACGTTGCTGGCAGGACTTGGAGAGCCGAACGAGGAATACCCCCGGTATTTGAGCGCGGATGCCCACACACTTTCGCTGTGGATGGGCAAGGGAAACAGCCTTACCGCGCCGGTCACGCTCGCTGCGGGGAAGTGGACTTTCCTGGCCGCGACGTTCGACGGGACAGAATTCCGTTTGTACCGCGACGGGGCGCAGGTGGCGGTCGGCACGCTCACGCTCGGCAGCGTAAGCCCGTTGCTGCAGATCGCGCCCTCGGCTTTGCCCTCCCCGGATGGGGCGCACTTCGGCGGGAAGATCGCCTTTCTGACGCTGACGCGCGAGGCCTTCAGCGTCGAGAAGATCAAACGCCTGTCTGAGGCGCGCAACGATTTCTCGCTGGTTGAATTTGAGGAAGGTTCCAAGAGCTGGCCGGTGCAGACACGCGGGCAGGCGGGCTATCGAGCGCCGCAGGATCCCGCGACAATGCCCACCAGCCGAGCGCCGTTCTCGGCCGCGGTGGCGCATCCGGTGGCTCCGCTGCAGTCTTCGTTGCAATCGGCGGGCATAAATACTTGGACCATCGGCGGTCCCTGGCGGCTGATTGCCGCGCCGGGCCTTCCGGCGGACGGCGCGGCAATTTCGCAAACCGGATTTGACGCGGCAACCTGGCTGCCGGCTGTGGTTCCGGGCACGGTGCTGACGACGTACGTCGAGCGCGGCGTGTACCCCGATCCGGAATATGGGCTGAACAACCTGGCAATTCCCGAGAGTTTGAACAAGCAGGACTATTGGTATCGCGCCGAGATCAAGTCCCGGGAAGCGATTCACGGCGGGCACCTCGAATTGGTATTCGAGGGGATTAATTACAAAGCGGTGGTGTGGCTGAACGGGCAAAGACTCGGAAGCATTACGGGCGCATTCATTCGCGGAGTTTTTGAGGTGACGGGGATATGGAAAACGGGTGTGGGGGATACGAACATTCTGGCGGTGCAGGTTTCGCCGCCGCCGCACCCGGGGATTCCGCAGGAGCAGTCGATCAAGGGGGGACCGGGAGAAAACGGTGGAATCCTGTGCCTGGATGGTCCGACATTTGTGGCCAGCGAAGGCTGGGACTGGATCCCCGGCGTGCGCGACCGCGAGACGGGTATCTGGCAAGCCGTCGAGCTGCGAGCCACTGGCGCGGTGAAGATTGGCGATCCGCAAGTGGTGACCGCCCTGCCGCTGCCCGATACCAGCCGCGCGGACGTGACGATTTCGGTGCCCCTTGAGAACTCCTCGGATGCGGCGGTGCATGGGACTCTAGAAGTGTCTTTTGAAACCGTGACGCTGACGAAAGATGTGACACTGCCGCCAGGCTCTTCCCTGCTGAAGCTGACGCCGGCGGAGTTCGGGCAGTTGACCGTGCGGCAGCCGCGATTGTGGTGGCCGAACGGCTACGGGAAGCAGGAGCTGTACCACCTGAAGGTGGCGTTTGAGCAGGGCGGGAAGCAATCCGATACCAAAGAGGCGCGTTTCGGGGTTCGCGAAATCACCTACGAACTGAGCCTGCTGGACAGCAACGGCCACTTGCGACGCCTGGAAATTGCACCGACAAAAGGCGCAAAAGGAGACGAAGGAGTGGTGGACGTCTCGCATGCGGGAATGCGACAGATCCCGGCCTCCGATCCCTTTCCGGCGAGCTATCCGGAAGCCTGGCGAGAGAACTGGCACTCATGGGTTTCGTCTTTGGCGCCGGGAGCGGAATCGTCGGCGGCGGTACGGGCCATCGATGACGCCGCGACCGCGCCGTATCTGGTGATCAAGGTGAACGGCGTGCGGATTGCTTGCCGGGGCGGAAGCTGGGGCATGGACGATTTGCTGAAGCGCGTCTCGCGAGAGCGGCTGGAGCCGTATTTCCGCCTGCATCGCGACGCCAACCTGAACATGATCCGCAACTGGGTGGGACAGGACACCGAAGAAGTGTTTTATGAGTTGGCCGACGAATACGGAATGCTGATCTGGAACGATTTTTGGGAGACCACACAGAATTACAACATTGAAGCCGAGGACCCCGCGCTCTTCCTGGCCAATGCGCGGGACACGATTTTGCGCTATCGCAATCATCCTTCGATTGCGGCCTGGTGCGGGCGCAACGAGGGCGTGCCCCAGCCGATCATCAATCAGGGGCTGGCGGATCTGGTGAACACGCTGGATGGTACGCGCTTCTACTCGCCCAGTTCCAATCAGGTGAACCTGCAGAACAGCGGGCCGTACAAGTACATGAATCCGAAGCTGTATTTTACGACGCTAAATCACGGCTTTTCCGTGGAGACGGGAACTCCATCGATGTCCACGCTGGAATCGTTTCGCAGCACGATTCCAGGACAAGATCAGTGGCCCATGGATGACGTATGGGCATATCACGACTGGCATTTCAGCGGGAATGGAGATATCGCACCGTTCATGGCGGAGATCGAGGCGGAGTTTGGCGCGCCGACGAGCCTGGAGGATTTTGAGCGCAAGGCGCAGATGCTGAATTACGTGGATCACCGCGCGATTTTCGAGGGGATGAACGCGCACCTGTGGGCGCCGAACAGCGGGCGGATGCTGTGGATGACGCAGCCGGCGTGGCCGAGCACGACCTGGCAGATTTTCAGCCATGATTACGATACGCAAGCTTCCTATTACGGGACGAAAGTTGCTTGCGAAGCGCTGCACGTGCAGCTCGATCCTTCTGATTATGAAGTGGACGTCGTGAACACTTCGCCGGCGGCAGTGGCGGGCTTGACGGTGAATGCCAGCGTTTATTCGCTGGGCAATAAGTTGCTGCTACATCACGCGGAGCAAAAGGATGCGGCCGCGGATGCCTTGACGAGCGGGTTCAAGCTGGATTTGGCGGAGCTGCTGGCGACAGATGTCGTGCTGGTGAAGCTAGAGTTGCGCAACGCGGCCGGTCAGATTTTGTCGCAGAATCTGTACTGGCTGGCAGCGGACGCGGCGAATTACCGGCAGCTGACGCGCATGGCTGCCGCGCAGGTGAGCGCCAGCGCGGAGTCCGGACGCTCCGGCGATACGATTCGCGTGCGTGTGCACCTGCGAAACGACAGCAGCTTGGCGGCGTTGGAAACCAAGCTGACTCTGGTTAACGCCTCCGACGGGTCGCGGATCCTTCCGGCGTATTACAGCGACAACTACGTTTCTTTGTTGCCCGGAGAGACGCGCTCCGTAGAGATTGAGTATCCGCTGCGGGCGGCCAAGGATGCGGCGATCATCGGGATTCGGGGATGGAACGTTGAGGCCGCAAAGGTTACGGTCGCGGCGGCGAAATGAAGCCTGAGTTTTGGCCGGGAAAAGGTGATTCAGCTCGCGTGCGGATGAGCCTTCGATGGCGGAGGGCGCATTCGGAAGCGCCAGGCAACCGCGCAAAGACCGCCGTCAACGCGGCGCCGTTTGTGCAGACCCAGTAGCCAAAGATGTCGTCCTCCGGCGTTGTTCCGCGGTCCACGATCGCCGCCGGACGGTTTTTGCAAGACTTCACCCCAGAGAATTTCCCTGGGCATCGTAGATTTCGGCGTCGCCGAAGAGCCGGGCTTGCTCTTCGGTCTGGCGGCGGTCGCCGACGACGACGATTTGCATGTTGGCGGAGTCGAAGTATTTGCGGGCCGTGGCCTGCAAATCGTCGGGGGTCATGGCGCGAACTTTGTCGCGATAGGTTTCGAGATAGTCGTCGGGAAGTTCGTTGAGGGCTACGGTGCCCAGCTGCGAGAGCAGGCCGCTTTGCGTGGCCAGTCCCATGGAAAACATGCCGCTGACGTAGTTCTGCGCGTCGGCGAATTCGCTGGCGGGGACCGCGAGCGCGCGCAGCTTGTCCATCTCGTAAAACATTTCCGTGAGCGAAGCCGCGACGACTTCGTTGCGGACCGCGGCGGAGATGGAAAAATATCCGCCCTGGCGCATGGGGTGGACGCCGCTGCGCGGGCTGTAGGTGTAGCCCTTGTCCTCGCGAATGTTCATGACCAGGCGGGAATTGAACGCGCCGCCGTAGAGGCTGTTGGTCAGGCCAAGCTTGAGCCAATCGGGATGTTTGCGCGTGATGGCGTGGCAGCCGACCAAGATTTGGGCTTGCACGGCGCCAGGAACATCGACGAGGTAGACGCGGCGGCCGCGGGGATTGGCGGCCGCGGCAGGCTGCGGGACTTGGGGCTTGCCACCCTGCCACGCCCCGAACACTTTTTCGATGTTGACTAGCATGGCGGAGGGTTCGAAGTCGCCGACCATGACCAGCAGAGCGTTTTCCGGAGTGTAAAACTCACGATAGGTTTGCACCAGGTCGTCGCGCTTGTAAGCGGCGACTTGCGCTTCGCTGGCGCTCACCGTGCCGTAGGGATGCGCGCCAAAGAGGACTTTTCTAAGGCGCTCGCTGGCGAGAAAACCCGGCGAAGTGCGTTCGAGTTTCACTTCCTCAAGCTTTTGGCGCCGCTCGCGCTCGAATTCGGGCTCGGGAAAGCTGGCGTTGCGGGCGAGTTCGTTCACCGCGCTGAGGAGCTGTTCGGAAAACTCCGCGAGACCGGCGAAGGCGATGGCGCTGCTGTCGGCTCCGGCGCTCGAAGAAAGATCGGCACCGATGCGGCGGAGGTCTTCCTCGATCTGGCGACTGGCGCGTTTGCTGGTGCCCGTGCGGACGACGGAGGCGGTGAGTTCGGCCAGACCGGGGCCGCGATGGAGAGCGGCGGCGTTGCCGGAGCGGAAAACCAGTTCACCGTGAAATTTGGGGATGGAGTGGGCTTCGGCGAGAACAACTTCGAGGCCATTGGCGAGTTTGTGGCGCGTGCGCTTGGGCCAGGTGACCGGGCGTTCGGGCGCGAGAGCGGGAACGCCGACGGCGAGCGCGGTGGAGAAGAAGGCCATTTATGCGGCCTCCTTCGCGTCGGTATTGACTGGCGTGCGGAAAACGATGGCACGCTGCGAGATACGGAGATATTTTTTAGCGGCGGCTTGCAGGTCTTCGCGGGTGACGGCGAGGAAGCCGTCGAGGATGGTATTGACGAGTTGCGGTTCGTTGTCAAAGAGCGTGAAGCACGCGAGCAGATGCATCAGGCCATATTTGGGCATGTAGCCGCCGCGGCCGCCTTCAAGAGTGGCGTAGTAATCGGAGCGCCATTTTACTTTGAGCTGACTTAGTTCGTCCTCGCTGATGCCGTGTTCCTGGATTTCACGGATGACGGCTTCAAAGGCGGCGAGGGTGGCATCACTGGAAATTTCGGGCTTGTGCATGATGCGGGTGGTGAGCTGCGTTGGGCCGTTGTAGCCGAAGAGGTCGTCGATTCCGCCGTCGGCTTCAACGGCGACCTGTTTTTCAAGGACGAGATCACGATAGATGCGGCCAGCGCGCCCCCCGTGGAGGGCCTGATCGAGAAGAGCCATGGCGTACCAGTCCTCGGTACGGCGCTTGGGCATGACGTAGCCGATGGCCATGGCGGGCAGGGTGCCGAACTTCTCTTCGACGTGGCCCCGGCGCTCTTCGTTTTGTTCGGGCTCGGCGGGATCGGCAAAAGGCGGCGGGGGACCGGCGGGGATGTCTGCGAAATACTTTTTGGCCAGGGCCATGCCCTCTTCGGCTTTGACGTCACCGAGGATCAGCAGAACGGCGTTGTTAGGGAGGTAGTAGGTTTTGAAGAATTCCTGTACGTCGCTCAGGTTGGCGGCATCGAGATCCTGAAAATCGCCGTAAAAATTGTGGGCGTTGGCCCAGTTACGGAAGGCTACCGGAGGCATATCGAGCCAGGGAAACCCGCCGTAGGGTTGATTCATTACGTTGACGCGGACTTCTTCTTTCACCACGTCGCGTTGATTTTTTAGATTTTCGTCGTCAACTTTGAGAGCCCGCATGCGGTCGGCTTCGAGCCAGAGAACGCGCTCGAGCGCGTTGGAAGGAACGGCCTCGTAGTAGTTGGTGACGTCGTAGCTGGTCGAGCCGTTTAAAAGGCCGCCGCTCGAATTGACAAGCTTGATGTGTTGCATTTTGGGAGCGTTGGCGGAGCCTTGAAACATCATGTGCTCGAACAGATGCGCAAAGCCGCTGCGGCCTTGCGGTTCGAGGCGAAAGCCGATTTTGTAGTAGACCCCGACGGTGACTACGGGCGCCAGAGAATCCGGTGCAATGACTACCTGGAGGTTATTGGCCAGCCTGGTGCTGGCGATGGCGACATGCAGATGTTTCACACTTGCTTCGGTCACGCTTGGTCTCCCATGGCTTTTTGGCTTTTCTCAATTGCTACAAGTCTGACACGGCAATCTTATCGAGACGCGCCAGAGTCGATCTGGTGTTCGTGGCCAGAACACGCGCAGCCAGGCGGTTTAGTGCTTCGTAGGCGCGGGCGTATTCTGCGGGTAGTTCCGTCAAGGCATGCTCGTGCGCAGCGATCACGCGATAGTCACCGCGGGCCAGCGGGCCGGTCCACGCGGCGCGAGAGCCAAGACGTTCGAAATTTTCTAGCACCTGACGCGTCAAACCCAGCAACACGCGAACCGCCTGCTGGCGCTGCATGCCTGCGGACATGAGAATGCGCGTGGCGGCTTCCTCGATGGCCAGCGCATGACCGGCGGCGAGCGCTGCGGCGGCGTGGTACAGACTTTTCTTCCCTGCCTTGATGTTGACGGCCTTTCCGCCAAGGGCCCTAACGATCGTGCGCGCCGTGCGTATGGCCACGGGATCGCCTTCGATAGCGAAGTATTTACCTTCGAGCGGTGGAACGCCCACGCCGCTGAATGTTTGTAGCGGATGCATGGAGCCCACGGCCCCGCCGCGCTGGTGCAACAATTTTAATACAGTGGCATCCAAAGCGCCGCTGGTATGCAAAAAAACTTTGTCGCGGAGAGAATGCGCGGCAGCGTGGCCGGGGAGTTCGGCGATCCGACGGGCGGCCGTGGCGATGGCATCGTCCGGCGTAGCCACGATGATGACTCGCGCGGCCAGGACCTCACTAGTGATTTCCGCGCAGGCTCGGCCGCCGCCCATGAAGCGCACGGCGCTGCGGGAACTATTCTGGGTGCGGGCAACAACCGCGCCAATGCGCCAGCCCCGCTCGCGTAAACGCTTGCCCAGTGCGCGGCCAACACGTCCCGCGCCGACGATGGCCAGGGTCTTCAGCATGCCGTGCTAGGATAACCCGAGGCTCGCCAGCGCACCAACCAATCACCATGCACCTTTTCCTTTATTTCAGCGAACTTTCTTTCTTTTGCTTCGTCGCGGTTTTCTGGGTTGCCTATGGATTGCGGGTGGCATACGGCGCGCTGCGGCTGCCGTGGCTGAAGAATTTTTCTGGCGCCGGCGATGCACATTGCCCGCGCATTTCTTTGCTGTTCGCGGCGCGGGATGAGGAAGAGAAACTGCCCGCAGCGCTGGCGAGTTTCGCGGCGATTGATTATCCAGATCTGGAGATTATCGCCGTCGACGACCGCTCAACCGACGGCACCGCGCGTATTCTGGGGGAGTTTGCCAGGGCTCATTCACGCTGCCGAGTGGTGCATGTCGCGGAGCTACCCGCGGGGTGGCTGGGAAAACCGCATGCTCTGCAACGCGCGTATGAGGCGTCGAGCGGGGAGTGGCTGGTATTTACGGACGCGGATGTGCGCTTTGCGAGTGATGTTTTGCGGCGCTCGGTGACGATTGCGCGGGAGAAGAAGTTCGAACACTTGACGCTTTTTTGCGACATCGAGATGGTGGGATTTTGGGAGAAAGTACTGATTACTTTTTTTGGCCTGTGGTTTCACATGGCTACGGATCCCCATGGCGTGAGTAATCCACGTTCCGCCACCTATGTGGGCGTGGGCGCCTTTCAGATGCTGAAGCGATCCGCTTACGAAGCCGCGGGGACGCACCGGCGGTTGGCGATGGAGGTTGTGGATGATATGAAGCTGGGCAAGATTGTGAAGCTGGCAGGCTTTCGTTCAGGCGTGGCCGTGGCGCGGGACTTTGTGGTGGTGCGCTGGCATGCGGGAGCGGGTAATTTGGTCCGCGGAGTGACCAAGAACTTTTTCGCGGGTACGTCGTTTAGCCTGTGGTTGGTGGGGCTTTCAACTGCGGGGACGCTGTTGCTGAACATATTGCCGTTCGTGGCACTGCCGTTTTTGCATGGCTGGGCGCTGGGGCTGGCCATGGTTGCGGTCGCGATTATGCTGGCATTTCATGCCGGGGTGGACGTGGTGATGCGGGTTTCGCCGCTGTACGCGCTGACGTATCCGCTGGGTGCCCTGATTCTTGCGTACATGCTGCTGCGGTCGGCGGTGGTAACCCTGCGCCAGGGCGGCATTATCTGGAGAGGGACGTTTTATTCGCTGGAGGAGTTGAAGCGCGGGGCGGTTTAGGCGGGCGGGCCTCGCCAGGCGTTTTCCCCAGAGCCTGCCGGTTAATCGATGCAGCCAGCGGAGTTGCCAGGAGAGAGCGGCGTTAAGCCCTCGCACCCCCGATTAGGCCCCGGCGGCGGAGGGTTCCGTTTCGGTGGCGAAGAGTCCGGCGACGTCGCGTTGTTTCAGGCTGCGAATTCTGTCGCGCAGCGTGGCGGCTTTCTCGAACTCGAATTTTTTGGCGGCTTCGCGCATTTGTGTTTCCAGTTGCTTCAGCATTTCCGCCATTTGTTCTTCGTTCTTGATGCCTGCGGTGGCGCGATCGAGATCGTCTTCGGCGAGCGGGATCATTACGTAATCGGCTTCCACAATTTTCGCGAGTTCCATGTCCACGCCTTTGATGATGGACATGGGGGTGATGTTGTTTTCGGTGTTGTAGGAAAGTTGCTTGTCGCGGCGGCGGTTGGTTTCCCCGATGGCGGCGGCCATGGAACCGGTAATGCGGTCGGCGTAGAGGATGGCGCGGCCTTCAACGTGGCGGGCGCAGCGGCCGATGGTTTGGATCAGCGAAGTGGTGCTCCGCAGAAAGCCTTCCTTGTCGGCGTCCAGGATGGCCACCAGCGAGACTTCCGGCAAGTCGAGGCCTTCCCGTAAGAGGTTGATGCCGATGAGCACGTCGTATTCGCCGCGGCGCAGGTCGCGCAGAATCTTGATGCGGTCGAGAGTCTCCACTTCGGAATGCAGGTAGCGGCACTTCACACCGATTTCGCCGAAGTATTCGGCCAAATCTTCGGACATGCGTTTGGTTAGCGTGGTGACCAGAACGCGTTCGTTTTTTGTGCTGCGAATGCGAATCTCCTCGAGCAGATCATCGACCTGGCCCTTGACCGGGCGAATTTCGACCTGCGGATCGACAAGGCCCGTCGGACGAATCACCTGCTCGACGACTACGCCGCCGGATTTCGTCAGCTCATACGCTGCCGGCGTCGCCGAAACATAAATGGCCTGATTGACGCGATGTTCCCACTCTTCGAAGGTGAGCGGGCGATTGTCGAGCGCCGAAGGCATGCGGAAGCCGTAGTCGACGAGCGTTTGTTTGCGCGAGCGATCCCCTTTGTACATAGCCCCGACCTGGCCTACCGTCTGGTGCGATTCGTCGACGAACAGCAGAAAATCGTGGGGCAAATAATCGAAGAGCGTGGGAGGCGCTTCTCCGGGCAGGCGCCCGCTGAGGTGGCGCGAATAGTTCTCGATGCCGTGGCAGTAGCCCACAGTCCGCATCATTTCGATGTCGAACATGGTGCGCTGCGTAACGCGCTGGGCTTCTACGAATTTTCCTTGTTTCTCCAGTTCCTTCTTCCACCACCACAATTCTTCCTGAATGGTAACGATGGCGCGCTCGCGTTTTTCCTGCGGCATGACGTAATGGGTCTTGGGATAGACGCGCACGGAAGCCAGATCCTCCTTGCCGGCGCGGACCTCGCCGGTGAGCGGATCAATCTGGCGAATGACATCGATCTGGTCGCCCCACATTTCCAGGCGATAGCCCTGATCTTCATAGGTGGGATAGATTTCAATCATGTCGCCGCGCACGCGGAAGGTGCCACGACGCAGATCTTCCGAGCGCTCGTACTGCACATCAACCAAACGGTGCAGCAAAGCCTCGCGAGAAGTCTTCTGGCCCTTTTCTATGGGCACCACCATTGCATAGTAGGCTTCGGGTGAGCCTAGACCGTAGATGCAGGACACCGACGCGACGATGACCACATCGCGGCGCTCAAACAGCGAGCGCGTGGCGCTGATGCGCAGCTTGTCCAGTTCGTCATTGATGGTGGCTTCTTTTTCGATGTAGATATCGGCAGCCGGGACGTAAGCCTCGGGCTGATAAAAGTCGTAGTAGCTTACGAAATATTCGACGGCATTTTCCGGAAAGAAAGACTTAAATTCGTGATAAAGCTGCGCCGCGAGCGTCTTGTTGTGGGCCATCACCAACGCCGGGCGACCCGATTGCTCGATAACCTTAGCCATGGCAAAGGTCTTGCCGGAACCGGTGACGCCGAGCAGCACCTGGTGCTTGTCGCCGGCATCGATGCCGCGCATCAACTGATCGATGGCCGCAGGCTGGTCACCGCGCGGCTGATAATTGCTGTGCAGTTTAAAAGACATGCCGAAGTCCTTTGCGGGCGCCGTACAGTAGCGACGCCAACTTTTGCCGAGGCCTGAGTAAACCCTTATTATACCCCGACGCACAACTTTCCGCTTTGTGGGTACGGCGGGCCGAGGAGCCAGCTTGCGAATCAGAGACTTTTTTGGGAAACGCGCGCAAGAACAGGTCTTGGGAACGAAAGTGCTTCTCGCTTCCTTGAATCCCAAGTTCGCGGAATTGCTGGAGGCCGACTGCCGTTGCTATGCAGAGTTCTACCGCGCTCCGACCGTGGCCATTGGTGAAAACGCCCAAGAACTATTGCGAGCGATTGGCCAGGGGTACGACATCGTTCATCTCTTCTGCGATGTGTCGTCGAACGGAGTCATCAGGGATGGTCGGGGCAATGAAATTTCTTGCGCGGATTTGATAGCGCGCTGTCTTGAATGCGATGTGAAACTGCTCTGGCTGGCGAGCGAAAGCAGCCCTACGGAGTACGCCAAAGGCTGGAGAGCGGCGGCCGGGAAACCCCTGAACCTAGTTCTGACCGTTGAGCGAAAAGGTTCACAGTTCGCGATCTTTCTGGGAAGCCTTCTTCGCAAAATGACGGCGGGAGAGGCCATGCCCGTCGCGTGGGCTTCCCTATCGCCACAAAACTCAGACGACCCCGGCAATCGGAATGCCCCCGCCTGTATCTTCGTTGCGGGGGGCGGGCAGGTGACCTTTCGCTAGACAATCACTGCAGCAGCACCACTTCGGCATGGCTGGTAGCGTCGACGTTGAAATGGGCTTTATTGGAATCGTCGGCTTTGGCGATCAAGACGTCCAGCGTTTGCGCGGAGTCTTCGACGGCGCGCTCCACGAACCCGGTTTCTAGCGAAATGAAAGTAATGACCTGGCTCTTGCCTTTGGCGGTGCCGCTGGTCTTTAACTGCCGAACCTTGTAATCCTCGGGTGTGGCGTCGTCACGCGGACCATGCTGTTTCATCGTGGTCGTGGTAACCACCACGGCGCACTGCCCGGCTTTCACAGCGTTTCCGCTGTCGCCGCGCTGCGGACAGGCTTCGTTGCGGACATACTCGTATTGCTTTTCCCACTCGAGCTTGTCGAGCGCCGCGCCGAGCACCGGTTCTTGCTTATCCCACTTTACGCCCGGTTTGATCCCCTTGGGGGGGAACGTCCACCCCAAGGCGAACTGTGTCAGCCACTGCCGCCATACGCCCTGCTCCTCGGGGGACAGCAGGTCGAAGCCGCGCAAGTCACTCGCACGGCCGTCCTCGAGCAACGTGAATTCCACCACCTGATCTTGCTGTGCGGTTTGCGCCGTGCCGCCAGCAGGCAATAGTCGCGTGCGCATGGCGATGCGCGGCCCCTCTATGCTTTTTATTTCGACGCTGAGCCAGCGCTCGGTGTCGCTGTCGTGCCCTTCGGGAAATGGCGGCGTGGCGATGCGGCTTTCCGCGCGGGTCACTTTTTTAATTTGGTAGCGTATGCGGTAGACAAATTTTTGCCCGACGTGCACCGCTGGCAGACGGAGCGCGCGACCGGACTTACCGTCCGTGGCCGCGGACGACGCGAAAAATGCCGCGCATAACAAAAAGAAAAACAGCCGCCAACGCCGATCGACGAGATTCATAGTACTAACCGAGCGATCTTCTGGCACGTTTTGCTCACGGGGCGGACGCGCTCACCGTATCGCGTGGAATCACGGCGTCGAGCGTCACCTGCGGAGCATCCAGTGGCCCTCTCACTTTCAACGTGTTACCCGTGGGGGACCAGCGGCCGGGCGAGACGGCATCGGCGGTTTTGATCGAGAGGTCCGCGTCACGCGCAAAATCGATGGCGCCGCTCAGCAGTGTCAACTGTTTGCCGGCGTCAAGCCGCACAGCGTCGAGTTGCAGGGTGCGATGGAGCAGCGCAAAGGCCCCGGTACCTGAATCCCAACGCGAAATCCCGGCATGCGCTGCGCCATCGGCCACGCTCGCGGCGACATCCCACCCGCGAAACTCCACAGAGCGCAAAGAGACCTTTCCCTGGCCGGATAAATTTTGCAGCAGTTCGGCGCGGCCCACGCCTTCGGTGCTTAGATGCACGCTACCGCTGGCCACACCGCTCAACCGCTCGGAGATATTCGGAATGGCCGGCAATTTTCCCAAACTGGCGCCGTCGAGCTGGGCAGTGACATCATAAACCGGGCGTCCTGAAAACTTAGCGCTGAGCTTGCCGCGCACTCTGCCGCCGGCCCACAGCGCGGTAATTTCGCTCGCCTCGAGGTGCAGTCCCTGCAGATGCCCGGCGGCGTGCAGGTTTTCCAGCTTGAGATTCTCGATGGTCAAGTCGTCAAGGCTGAGGTCGCCCTCGGCGTCCACCTGACGAAGAAGTCCGCTGGCGGAAGCATTTCCGCCCGTGCCCGGGTCGCTAGCCGAGCCTTGCTGCGATCCGTCGTTTGCTGCGCCACCCAGCGAATTCAGCAGGCTGCGCAGCCAACCGGGGCGCGCGCGCGGTCCGACCCAGCGATCGATCTCCGTGGCATCTAGCTCTCCTCCGTGCAGACTAAAATTCCAGTGAGCCTGGCCGTCGCGACCGACTACAGGACTTTCACGCAGTGTTCCGCTCCAAGAGGTGCCAAACCCTTGCACCGCGCCCAGTAAGACACCGCGTTTCCCGTGATCCCACACGCAGGCGGCGTTGGAGACCTCCAATTGCTGATTCAACCCCGCCACCGCGAGAAGCGCTTTCGAGACCACCACTTTCCCGCTCCAGCGTTGGCCGCGCGGCCGGTTCCAATCCCACTGGACGGAACCGAGCGCCCGGCCATCCAAATCCCATCCATGTTGCAGGGGCCGCCCAATTGCGGCGGCCGCGCGCAACACCGCCGCGATGTGCTCTACCTCCGCTTCGATGACTACCCCGCCTTCGTGTGCGGCAAAATCCTCGCTGGCGGTAAGCTCGCCGGCATCGTGCAATGGCACGCCCGGGGAGTTGGCCCCGCGTCGTCTCGCGCCGGCCAGGACCGCGCCGCGCTCTCCTCCGAGTTGCAGGCGCACCGGCTCCATGGCCATCTTGTGGCGGTCGCTCCCGCCACGCAGGGAGCCAATCCACAGCGCTTCGGCGATTCCGGGGATTTTTATCGCGCCTCCGTTGCTCGAAAACGCGAGTTGCTCGAGGGTGGGCGGCCAGCCCCGAACGCTGGCCGAGCCGGTGAAATACTGATCGACCAGCAATCCTTCATCAACGCCAGGTTCAAACGCCCGCCACCAGGCCAGTACATCAGCGGCCTGAATTCCCGCGGAATCCACGTCCAGAGCCGGCACCGCACCGGCAACGTGTAACGTGCCTCGCAAGTTCGACGCGGGCGTGCTCAGCGCCATCTCCGTGACATCCAGCGTGCGCGCGGCGATGTTGCCCCGGCCTCCCAGCGTCATGGTGAAGCGCGGATTATCGGCGCGCTCGGTCAAATCCCAGCGATGGATGCGTGCCGCCCGTGCCTCGACGGTAAAGCGCCAGTCGGAAGACGGCTCTCTGGCGATTGATGCCGGCGCCAGTGCCTCTGCGTCTTTCGTTACTGCAGCGCCGGCCGCCGGCGCCGCCCCGCTACTACCCGCGGCATCGAGCGTAAAGGTTCCCCGCACGCCATAATCCTGCCCGCGCAACAGCCGCAATAAATCCGCAAGCGACGCGTCCGTCCAATGCACCTCAAACTGCGCGGGCTGCAACCGCGCGGAGGTGCCCGCGACATCTCCGCGCACGTGCAGCGTTCCCGCCGACTGCAATGGCACGCCGCTGCGCCACGGCTGGGCCTCCAGTTGCAACTGCCAGCGCCCGGGAGATACCTGCTCCACGCTGCCGGTCACGGCGATAAATGCGAAGGGTCGCTTATCCTCGCCGGTTTTGAAATTCACGCGGCCATCATCGAACTGAATCTTGCGCAGACGGTTCGCCGCGCCCGAGGCCGCAGGCGGGCCGTAGATGCGCTTGGCCGCCGGATCGCCGTTGTTCGCAGGCGGCAGCCAATCCTCCAAATTCCAGCGTCCCTGACGGTTGTGAACAAGGATAAGACTGGGCCGGCTCAACACCAGCGCGCCAAACTCAAAATGGCCGCCGAGCAAACCCGTCCAGCGCACGCCCGCGCTTAATTTGTCGGCGCGCAGAAAATATTCGTTCCCGAATACGGGGTCTTCCCCGACGCTTATGCGGTTCGCGTCGAGGCGCAGGCTCGGAAAAACTTGCGCATCGAACTCGCTCACTTCGACGGGTCTTCCAAACGCGTGCTCCAGCCGCGCGATCAAATAGGCGTGCACTGGCCGCGTGCGCACCAGCAGGCCCACCGCGAACTGCGCCAGCGCCAACAGCGCCAGTATGGCGATCGCCAGCCTCCACCATTTTCGTCGTATGGCCATCGCTTCATTCACACGCTTACGAACTGCGGGGAAGTTGCTTAGTGCACGGTGTGCAGCATGCGGCTCCAACGCGTGCGTGCCGGCAGGTGCGCAACGTTGTCAAACACGCTCGAAAGCCGGCTCCAGAAGGTCGTCTCCTTGGCGTAATCCGCACTGGTCGCATCCACCGACCAGTAAATGAGAAATGGCCGGCCCATAATCGCGTCGCGGTCGACAAATCCCCAATAGCGACTGTCCGAGCTCTGATCGCGATTGTCTCCCATGGCAAAATACTTTCCCGGAGGCACTACAATTTCATCGCCCACCGTGTACTTCGGCAACTCCGCGACCCACTCGGGAAGCATTTGCGTTGAAAGCATAAGCCGCGCCGGCGGCGGGAAATAGGAATTGAGCGGGTCGCCCAATCCGAGCGGATTGTGCTGCACGTAAGGCTCATTTAGCAATTGTCCGTTGACGTACATCTCCTGGTCGACAAGCTTCAAGTGGTCTCCCGGGAGCCCGATCACGCGCTTCACAAAATGCTGATGATCCGCGTAGGGATACTTGAACACAATAATGTCGCCACGCTGGAGCGGTCGGTACGGAAGAAACTTGTCGTACCACGCCCCCGTTCCCCCGAAAATAAACTTGTTCACCAGCAGGTGGTCGCCCACGAGCAGGGTGCGTTCCATCGACGCCGATGGAATCTTGAACGCCTGCACCACAAAACTAGTACCGAACAGCGCCAAAATCACGGTGACCAGCAGAGACTCCAGATATTCGGCAATGGTCGTTTGTTCGTCGTGGTCTTCCAAGTGATGTTCGGAGGCCGACGCGGACTTCTCGGCAGCAGGAATTTCATGGGTGGCCTCCGGCCCCGTCGGAGCTATCTCCGGAATCGGCACTTCCGTGATTTCATCTGCCATTCGGTTCGGGCCTCGGACGCGCTAGCGTGATTTCCTCTTGCTCGGGCGACTCCAGAAGCATGATCCTCGCCAGCGCACTGCGCGCCGCCCGTTGCTCGGCTTCTTTTTTCGAGCTGCCCGCTCCGCTGGCCACACACTTACCCTCCACCCAGACCTCGATCTCGAAGGTCTTCTGATGATCCGGCCCCGTCTCCCGGGCCACGCGATACTCAGCAGGCAATTGGTGGCGCCCCTGCAAGAATTCCTGCAATGCGGACTTGCGGTCGGACTCCGCGATGCTTTCCCCGCGCTCCTCAATGGCGTGCTCAAACAGCACGCGGTGCAGTACATCCCGGGCGCTGTGCAGCCCCGCGTCGAGATATACCGCCGCGACCACGGCTTCAAATGCATCCGCCAGCAAGGTCTGTTTTTCTCGTCCGCCGGTCTTCTCTTCGCCGCGCCCGAGCCGCAAATGTTCGCCAAGGCGCAGTCGCCGCGCAGCCGATTCGAGCGTACGCGCGTTCACGAGGCGCGCCCGGCTCTTTGAGAGCTGCCCCTCGCTCCAGTCCGGGAAGGTCAGCACCAGGTACTCGCTGGCCAGCAACTCCAGCACGGCATCGCCTAAAAATTCAAACCGTTCGTTATCCTGGTGTGGGTCGCGTTCAACCCCGGGCCTGCGTTCGGGTGCAGCCGAGCTGTGCGTCAACGCCCGCCCGAGCAGCTCTGGACGGAGAAACTTGTGGCCCAGCCGTTTTTCCAGCGCTGCATCGGAACCAGGCTTAATCTCTTCCATAGTTTTTGGGCGCGACGCGGTGCTGCTTTATTCGGAACACCCGTCTTATTTCCGAGCGGCGCCTACTTCGGAACGCTCAGCTGCGTGTTTCCCAGTTTCTTCGCCTCTTCCGCGCCGTTCTTGCAGGTTTGCTGCATGCTGCTCTGGATGAGTGCGCACTTTGTAAAAGCGTCGGTCGCGTCTGCAAAGTGCGAAGCCTTTTCATTGGCCAGCCCGAGCAGGTAATAGTTCACCGGGTCGGGAGTCGGATCGAGCTTGACCGATTGATCGAGTTCCGGAATGGCATCGCTGACCTTCCCGCGTTTGAGGTAAATAAGCCCCAGTCCGCTGTGCGCCATGGCCAGCGTCACGTTTTTTGCGCTCGCAAACTGCTCGTCGGAGATATTTGCCGGTTTGGAGATCGTGGGTGTCACTTCGATGGCGCGCTTGGAATAATCCTCGGCCTTGGCCAACTCTTTCACCGCATCCGCGTTGCTGGTGGCGTTGCCGATTGCCCGCGGAATGGTCTGTCCCAGAATGGCCATGGTCTGCACATCCGTCGGCGTTAGCTTCACTTCCTTATCTCCTACTTCTTCCATCTTCTGGACCTGATTGGTGTTCAGATACAGCATGGTCAAGTTTGAGTACACCAGCGGCAAATAGCGGCTCGCGGGATACTTCTGCGCGAAGGCTTCGCCCAGTTCGATTTTCTTGTTGGTATCGCTGTTGGCAGTATCTTGAAAAGCCTTAAACGCCGCATCTTCCTCGGCATTCACGGGCGGCGCCACATCGAGGGCCATGCTGTTTCCTTTGGAGGCATCCGCAGGCGCCTGGCCCGCAGGCGCCGGAGTCTGTCCCGGCGCGGAGGCCGCCGGCGTTTGACCGTTGGCCGGCATCCCTTGCGCGCGCGCCACAACCGCCGCGCCGATCATCAGCGCTCCGGCCAGCAACGTCATTCCCAAGCTTCGTTCCCACTTCACGCTCATCGCCAATCTCCTGTCGGTTGAAATTCGTCCTGCTCTTACTCTCCAGCCGAGACCGGCAAGCACGAGACTCGCCGTGGCCAACTCTCACCCCCCGCTAAATTTGATGATTATCCCTGGAATTCGGCCCGCGCACCCCGGCATCGGGAGCCCCGACCTTCTCGCCAGGACGCCGCCACGCCAGAGCAAGCCTTACGGCCGCACTACGCGCTTCTCCGTATTCACGGCTTCTAAACCCTTCTGCGCCGCATCCCGAGCGCGATCCGGCAGGTCGTGCACGTTCAGCGCGGCCTCAAATTGCGTTTTGGCGATGTCGGCCTGCCCTTCGCCATCATAAATTCTTGCCAGATAAATATGCGACCAGGCCATCACCATGGGGTCCTGTGTCGCCGCGTGTTCTCCGCTCGTCAGCCGGCCAAAAACCTCCTTCGCCCGCGCCGCATCGTGATCGAGCACCGCTACCATACCCAGTCCATACCAGGCTCGTATTTGATCCGGATATTTCGCCAGCACCTTCTGGAACGCGGCTTCCGCCCCGCGCGGATCTTTATCGGCGATTTTGCGCTCCCCTTCTGTAAGCTCCCCGATAGCATCGGGATCGTTTGGCAGCGTAGTTGGCTGTAGCGCTTTCCTCCGCGCCACCTCCTCCTTCGACAGCTCTGCCCCCAGGCCTTTTCGTTCTTCCGGGGCGAACTGCAGCGCCGCAATCCGCTTGGTCTCGGTGCCCATATCAATCCCGCGGATCAAATCAGGGAAGTACTGATTCATCGCGGGTTCGGAACCTTCAAAATTCTTCAGCCCCTCAAACAGGCTCCTCACCAGGACGTAGCCGTCGGCGTCGTTGCGCTCCAGCGCCACTTCCCGCTCTCCGGGGGACATCTTCTTGAGTTTGAGTTCCACGGCGCGAACCATGCACTCCGCGACGTAGGATGGAAAATCATCCCGCAAATCGGACTCGAGGCGGGGCGCCAGTGCCGCTCTTTCAAGCAGCGCCCGCTTGGTCACCACCACGTGGGAATACTCCAAAGGCAAAGGATCCATCAAATAGTGCAAGAATGCGTGGCGCACCAAATCCGTCGGAATGTCTTCCCCGCCGCTCAGCACGATCGCGTAATGGTCGCCCCAATTGCGCACGTTGGTGATGCGGCCGACCAGCGGCTCGACCACGATCATGAACGTCCGCGGACTGTCTGCATCGACAATTTCTCGCAGATACGCCGCCGACACGAAAACAATCTCGGACACCTGGTCGTGCAAGCGATCGATCTCGCGGCTGTACACCGGCTGCACCTGGCGCCATAACTGTCCGATCTTTTGCTCCTGATAGTAAGCCGACAATATTTCGCTAAATCCTTCCAATACCAGAATCTCCGGAGGCAATTCATCGCGCCGCAACGTCGGCGTGAATCGCGGGGCCGGACCGGACACCAGGCCAAACCACAAATACCGCGACAGCATGGCCGCCGGATCATGCAGCTGGTGCTCGCGGTAATACTGTCGCAGCGCTTCGACCGCCGGGCCCTGCTGCGCCTGCAGCTTGTCCCGCATTTGCGCGCGATACGTCGACCAGTGATCCCCGCTGACATCGGCCTCGAAGCCCGCCGCCATGAGGGCGCACATGGTCGTAAACATCGCCTCGCTGCCATCCACACCGATACTGCTCTGCGCGGCAGGCCCGCTCACCGGCACGCGCCGCGGGGCCACCGCAGGAGTGCCCGCCCCGCCCGTCGGAGCTTGCCCGGGCCTTCCTGAACTCGGGGGCGTTTGCGCCTGGCTCGCCCGAGCCTGCACAAAATTGCCTGACGCGCACACCACCACAGTCATCAAACACAAAATGTCCCGTATGACCAGCCGCATAGTGTTTTTCATTTCCAGGCGCAACTCGGCGCGACGAAATCCCCAACCCAATCTACAAGTCCCGACCAATCCCCGTCAACATTCCCGCCACATTTCCCGAGCATGACAGCCCCGCTAGGTCTTTGGCGATCAGCTGCTTGCCGCGACGCCGGATAGAGCTCGGCAATCGAAAATACCCAACACCTGCGAGGTGCAACTCTTGCGTCTCCGACAGCCATCTGTAACAGTACCGATGCGCGCAAATCCCGGCAGGATGGCTCGCAGGAATATGCCCAGGAACTCTAGTCACCTCAGGAATTTGTGGCCGCGGCGCGCGGTCGCTAGCCCATTCTTAGCCGCCGCTGCCGTCGCGCTGGTTTTCTCGGGGGGAGTCAAGGCCCGGGGGCAATCCGCGCCCGCCACGTCACACTCTCCCGCCAACCCGCTCATGCGACAAGAAATTCAGCTCACCGGCGACACCCTGTGGCTCGACAGCAACATCGACATTCTCCCTGGCGAACACCTCGTCTTCTCTGCCACCGGTAGTCTCCGGTATGCAGACGCCGCGTCCGAGAACTCCCCCAAAGGCCTCCCCCGCTCCTACAAGGACCTGATCCGCAACTTTCCCCTAAACAATGCAGGGCGCGGCGCCCTAATCGCACGTATCGGCAACCCCCAGGCTGACGGCGATACCGTCTTCCCATTTCTAATCGCGGGCCAGCGGGACCTAGACTCCCCCTTGGCCGGCCGCCTCTTTGTGGGCATCAATCAAACCGCCGGCGACACGGCGGAGGGCACCTATCGAGTCCAAATCACAATTTACCCGCAGCCGGCCAGATCTAGCTTCCATCTGGCCCGTATTGTCACCACGCTCCCCGGCATCGACAACTCTCTTTTTGCCAAAATCCCTCGTCGCGTTGCCGACAAATCCGGCAACTCCGGCGACATGATCAACCTCCTAATCATCGGCTCGCAAGCCGCTGTCGAAAAAATCTTCGCCCGCGCGGGCTGGGTCCAGGTCGATTCCAGCGTCAACGAAAGCATCCTCAACGGCGTCCTCGCCACCATTTCTAAAGAGTCCTACCTGACCATGCCCATGAGCGAGCTGTACCTTTTTCGTCGCCCGCAAGATTACGGCTGGGCCCATGCCGAACCCATTCAGGTTGTGGCCTCGCGGCATCACCTGCGCCTCTGGAAGGCCCCTTTTACCGTGGAAGGCGATGTCGTCTGGCTCGGCGCCGCCACCCATGACATCGGATTCGCCCGCGACGACCGCAGCAACAACCTCACGAGCATCACCCACAAAATCGATCCCGATGTCGACCTCGAACAGGGCTACGTACAAAAGACCCTGACGGACACCGGCGAAGTCGGTGCCATCACCCATTTCCTGCCCGCCGATCCTGTCAGGAGCGCCAGTACCGCAACCGGTACATCCTTCCACTCCAGCGGACAAGTCCTCATCCTAAGGCTGCTTCCCGCGACGCCCAGTTCATAAGTCGGCCACCGCAATCGCTCTACGGGGCAACCGCGCGCGTTGCCGCGGCGTGGTCGCGCAGGAATCCGCACTTGGAGCGTCGGGTGCGGGAGCGCGCGGCTTTAGTCGTTTTCAAAAGTTAACAAAACGCTGAACCTTGTGGGTCTGCCGGGGGCCCTGCAGACCCCGGCGGGCGTGGCGATTGAGGCGTGTTCCGATGAACGCTAGAGAGGCGCAAGGCAAACCCGCGCGAGCACAAGGTTTGTCCGTCCCGACCGAGTCACGGGAGTAAGGCTGAATGGATATTTGAGAAGAACCGAGAATTTGGTGCGGTCGAGAGGACTCGAACCTCCACGCCTTGCGGCGCTAGCACCTCAAGCTAGTGCGTCTGCCAGTTCCGCCACGACCGCGCAACAACAACTTTAATGGCCCACAACCAAACTGTCAATTCACGCTCGCTGGTAGCCGAGAAACCTGGTCGGCGCGAAAACGAGACGGTCATCAAGGCTTGGAAGCTGGCGCAGCGGGCTGCGGAGCCGATTGCGGCGCAGGTGCGGGAACCGCCGTTTTCGCTGGCGTTTTTAGCGGCGCCGGTTTGGACACCTTTTCGAGGATGGAACCGCCGCTTTCCACCGCTTTATCCGTCCGCAACACCAGCGCCATGGCGCAAACCATGAACATTACCGCGCACCAGGTGGTCGCCTTGGACAAGATGTTCGCCGCGCCACGCGGACCAAAGGCCGTCTGGCTCCCGGCGCCGCCGAAGGCGCCGGCCAAATCCGCGGCCTTGCCGCTCTGCAGCAGCACCACAATGATCAGCACCAGGCAATTCAGTACAAAAAAACCCGTCAGTAGCCACCCCGCGTACTTAAATCCCAGCGCGATAATGCCAAAGCCCACGAGCAGGGCAAGCGCCCACTTCATCCATCCAGCCATGCCTTCCATTGCAAACTCCTCTTCTGATCTCGACGTGGTTTGCGGGCGTGTTTGCGGCGAAAGCCCGGGAACGAAATTCAGCCCGCTATTCAAAATTCACAATGCTGGCAAACGACCGGGCGTCCAGGCTCGCTCCACCGACGAGCGCGCCATCGATTTCGTCCTCGCGCGCCATCAATCCCTGAATATTATCGGGCTTGACGCTGCCGCCATACAAGATACGCACGGCCATTGCGTGTCCGGCGGAGTACTGTTCCGCCACACACTCGCGCAACGACAGGTGCGCGTTGGCCGCCAATTCCGGCGTCGCCATGCGGCCCGTTCCAATCGCCCACACTGGCTCGTAAGCCAATAGAATACGGGAGAATTCCTCGCCGGTCAACGCACCGGGACCGTTGCGGAACTGCCGCCGCAACACCTCCAGGGCCAGCCCAGAATCGCGCTCCTCTTCCGTTTCGCCTACGCAAACGATAGGCGTAAGCCCGGCCTGTAGCGCGGCCAGCGTTTTCTTCGCCACGTTGTCATCCGTCTCGTGAAAGTATTGTCGGCGCTCCGAGTGCCCAATGATCACGTAGCGACAACCCGCTTCGGCCAGCATGCTGGCCGAAATCTCTCCGGTGAAGGCGCCCTCTTTGCCCCAGTAGAGATCCTGGCCGCCGATGGCCACTGGCGAGCCGACCGCCTCCTCGACCGCGGTGGAAATCGCCGTAAACGGCGGAGCCACGACGATGTCGCGGTCCTTGGTCTCGCGCACCAGGGGCAAGAAGGCCTCGAAGAAATCCTTCGTCGCCGCCAGCGTCTTAAACATCTTCCAGTTCCCAGCCATCACCGGGCGTCGGCGGCGCGCGGTCATGATTTCTCCGTCAGCGCTTCGACGCCGGGCAATTTTGCGCCACCCAAGAATTCCAGCGACGCCCCGCCGCCGGTTGAAACGTGCGAGATTGCGCTAGCCACGCCGGATTGATGCACCGCCGCCACAGAATCACCTCCGCCCACGATGGACGTGGCGCCCGCGGCAGTTGCCGCAGCCACCGCCCTGGCAATCGCCAGCGTTCCCGCGGCAAACGCCGGCATCTCAAACACGCCCATCGGTCCATTCCACAAAATAGTCTTGGCCCGCGAAATTTCCGCCGCATAAGCCGCCGCAGTTTTCGGACCAATATCGAGCCCCATCTGGTCGGCTCGAATCTCTCCGATGCCTGCCACACTGGCGGGCGCGTCGGCTTTGAATTCAGAGGCCACCACATGATCGAGGGGCAGCAGCAACTTGAAGTTTTTTGCCTTGGCGTCGGCGAGAATTTTTCTCGCGAGATCGAGCTTGTCCTCTTCGACGAGCGACTTGCCGATCGGCAAACCTTGCGACTTCAAGAACGTGTACGCCATGCCCCCGCCGATCAGCATGGTGTCGGCCACCTTCATTAAGTTTTCCACCACTTCAATCTTGTCGCTGACCTTGGCGCCGCCGATGATGGCCACAAAGGGCCGCGCCGGATCACTGAGCGCTTTGCCCAGGTACCCCAGTTCCTTCTCCATCAGTAAGCCGGCAGCCGCCTGCTTCACGAATCGCGTGATGCCCACCACGGAAGCGTGCGCACGGTGCGCCGAGCCAAAGGCGTCACAAACGAACAGTCCATCGCACAGCGCCGCCAGTTGTCTCGAGAACGGTTCGTCATTCTTTTCTTCCTCGGGATGGAAGCGCACATTTTCGAGCACCAGCACTTCGCCGTCGCGTAAAGCCTTGCTTTGCCCTTCCGCGCCCGGGCCAACGCAGTCTTTGGCAAACGCGACGGGTTGGCCGAGCAACTCTTCCAGTTTTTTTGCCGCCGGCCATACTGAATATTTCGGATCCGGCCCACCCTTGGGCCGCCCGAGGTGTGAAGCCAGTACCAACCGCGCGCCCCTCGCAATGGCGAACCGCAGTGTCGGTAGCGTCTCGCGGATGCGCGTGTCGTCCGTGACCACGCCATCCTTGAGGGGCACATTAAAATCCACGCGCACAAACACGCGCTTTCCCGCCAAATCCAAATCCCGAATGGTAAGTTTGCTCATGTCTCGATACCGGGAGAGCGGCAGCTCTAGCTGCCGCTTTTACGGCTGCGGTACAGGCCGCAACCAAAAAAAGCTGCCGCTAGAGCTGCCGCACTCCTCAGTGGTCCCCTTGAGGCTCTAAGACTTCCCCGCCAGCAGCTTAATCAAATCCTTGCACCGGCACGAATAACCCCACTCATTGTCGTACCAGGCCAAAACCTTCACGCACTTGTCGCCGACGACTTTGGTGTAGCCCGCGTCGACAATCGAAGAATTGGAATTGCCCTTGAAGTCTGCAGACACCAACTCTTCCTCGGTATAACCGAGAATGCCTTTCATGGGGCCATGCGCCGCAGCCTTCAAGGCCTCGTTGACGCTCGCAACGGTTGCCGGTTTGTCCACAAACACCGTCAAATCGACCACGCTGACATTGGGCGTCGGCACGCGCATGGCGTAACCGTCCAGCTTGCCCTTCAACTCGGGAATCACCAGATGCAAAGCCTTGGCCGCTCCGGTTGAACTCGGAATCATGTTCAGGGCCGCCGCGCGCGCCCGCCGCAGATCCTTGTGCGGCAAATCCAGCAGCTTTTGATCGTTGGTATAGGAGTGGATGGTGGTCATGGTCCCGGCCTGAATCCCGAACGTGTCGTGCAACACCTTCGCTACCGGCGCCAGACAATTGGTTGTACACGAGGCGTTGGAAACCACATTATGCTTGGCCGGGTCATAGGTCTTGTCATTCACGCCCAGCACAAACGTGGCGTCCGGCCCATCGGCCGGCGCGGAAATAATCACCTTCTTCACCGAGCCGCGCAGGTGCTTCTTGGCATCCACGCCCTTGGTGAATAACCCCGTCGACTCCACCACAATCTCGGCACCGACGCCCGGCCAATCGATCTCTCCCGGATCCTTGGTCTTGAACACCTTGAAGGTCTTGCCTTCCACGGTAATCGTGTCTTCCGTATGAGAGATGCGGTGATGCAAGTTCCCCAGCACTGAATCGTACTTGAGCAAATGCGCCAGGGTCTTTGCATCCGTCACGTCGTTCACTGCCACGAACTCGATATCCTTGTCATCAATCGCCGTGCGCATGATGTTGCGCCCGATGCGCCCAAATCCGTTTATGCCAACCTTGATCGCCATTCTTCCTCCCGTGAGCTATTGACCGGCCATAACCATGCGCCGGCGAACGAAACTTTTGCGGTGCTCCCGCGCACACATCAAATTCCGCGTGCTGCCGAACCCAAAATGCTATGGGCTGCGCCCGCAAAAGTCAACGCAGGGAAATTGTGGTTGGCAATTCAGCCGCGGCTGCGGTTTTTTCCCGAGCCGATGATTTTCCCGGGGCCTGCCGTCAGGTTGCGATATTCTTCCCGCTTATTGGCGTTCAAAGCGGATCAAGGCCGCGGATGCCGCCGGCAATTCGATGGTCACAATGCCATTTTCCGGAGAAAGTGTTTCCTCGCGAACGGGCGACCAAGCCCCGCTGGCGCCCACGGGAGCGCCTCCGACGGTCGTGTCCGTGGTGTCGTCGACGCGCGGTGCCAGCAGACGAAGGGCGGTCGCGCGCGGTGCGGGTTGCGCCCCGTCGACGGTCAGGCGGACAACGCGGTCCATATTTTTGTTGAAGGCCACCACGTGGATCGCGCCGGCATCGCTGCGCAGGGCGTACGCCGTCAGCAGTGGCACACCCTCGAGTTGCTGGAGCCTGCTTTCGATCAATTGCCCTGAACCGCCTTCCGCAAAGAGCAGCATGCCGTAGTATTCGGGCCGCGCCAGAAATCCATTCTCGCGGGTCCCCGCAATCGGGCTATACCAGCCATAGCCACCGCCATGCAGGTTGATTCCCGCGACGCCCTCGGACGCGAGCTGGTACATAAGGTCGGCGCTCCACAGCGCGCCCGCGAAGGTATCGCTGACCCCCGGCTTACCCCCCTGGTAGCACGAGTTGGTTTCCGCCAAACGGAAAGGCAACCCACACTCGTCGCTCGCTTGCTTCATCCGAGCGAGCGCGCCTTGCAGCTTGGGATTCGGACTGAGCAGCCGGGCAATGGTCATGGAAGGATCCGTGGGCGGGCCTTCGGCATAGTAGTGGTGGGTGAGGAAGGCCACATGGTCCTTGCAGTGCCTGGCGAAAGGCAGCAGCCACTCGTTGTTGTAGGCGGTATCCGGCCCGGCAAATATTGCTTTGGGCACGCGGCGACGGATTGCTTCGCGAAAGCCTTGCCATTCCGCGACGAACTGGCCGACATCGTAATCCGCCTTGCGGAGCCCGTTGCGAAAGAAAAGGTCCGGCTCGTTGCATAGCTGGAAGGCCATCAGCTTCGCGCCGAGCACGTCCATCACGTCCGCCGCCTCATCCGCGGCGTCCTGCGCCGTGCCAGTGCCCATATTCAAACCGTAGATCAGTTTCCAACCGCAGGTATCCAGGAACCCGCGAAGATTGCGGATGGCCCTCGGCGTAATACCTACGGACGCGGGCGCCTGGCTTCCAGCGTCCGGGCCGGCCAATCCAAAGGCAATGGGATTAGCCTTGTCCCCGGTGCGCAGGCTCTCAACATCCGGCCGTTTCGCAGGCTTTGCAGGGTCGGGAGCCCAGTAGCAGTACTCGCTGGTATTGCCGCCGAGGCGCAGCACCCCGGAGGGAGCTAGCCTTTTTAGAAACCCCGCCAGTTCGGTGTTGTCTCCGGAGAAAAAATCAGGATTTCCAAGCGCTGCCGATTCGTAGCTGAGTCCCGTGAAGTCGTCCGCGATCTTGTTGCCGAGCCGGTCTGCCCGAAGATTCAGCCGAACTGCGGCGGACCGCTGGGAATCGGCGAATGTGGGCTGATGGCAGAGAGCGGCGGCAGTTGCCGCGGCGGAAACGCGCACAAAGTCCCGGCGGTTCATGGCTGTAAATTCGACCACAGCTCCTGAGGGGAAGCAACCCGGAGGCCGAAGGCCCAAACCCGGCGGTGAAGTCGAGTCGCACGTGGCGCCACAGCTCGTGGCAATGCTATTGAGGAAATTGCTTGATGCTGGTCACGCGGTCTCCGGTGAAGCGCACAAAAACCGTTTTGGACGGCGGCTGGCCGTAAATCCAATCCTCGATGTCGTTGCCGTCGGCGTCGCGTTCGCGAATTTTGTGGTCCGGCTTGCCAACCGCAGCGACGACCATTTCGCGGTCCATCCCTACGACCGCCTGGCGTTCTTGAATGGCTTTCTTGATGTCCGGAGGCAGGGTGTCGACCCATTGTACGGAGGAAGAACGCTGCTTGTTGAAATCGAGGAAGGGCGAGAGCAGGGTCTTTAGATCATCCGGCGAAAGATCAGGGAGGGGCCTGTTGAATTCGAGAAATATTGTGCTGCCCGTACCGGGTTGCAACCCTGGAGGACCGGAATCCGCATTGGGATTGGTCGTACTTACCTGCGAGGTGGGCATACCGCTCATTTCGATGTGAATGCGATCTCGGAGACGTTTCTTGCCGCGCCCGCCACCGTTCAGGTCCACAATGATTTGATGGTCGCGAAATTCCAGGTTGCTGATCTGCACGTTGTCGCCGCGGTTGATCGCCGCGCCATGCGTGGCCACCTGGCGGTCAACCTGCTCGGTATTGACGGGACTTCCAACGGTAACCAGCAACCCGTCTTTGCCGGCGGGCATGGCCTTTACGGCTTTGGCAAATTCGCCGGATACGTAGCGGATCAGCAGCAGCCGCGAACTGTCCTGCAGTTTGCCGCTGAGATTTAGGGCCGTGGAGTTGTCCGTGGCGCCTTGCGCACCCGAGGAGTTCTGCGCCTCACCCGAC
The DNA here is from genome assembly GCA_049516615.1 of Candidatus Acidiferrum sp. Lineage (GTDB taxonomy): Bacteria > Acidobacteriota > Terriglobia > Acidiferrales > UBA7541 > Acidiferrum. The sequence continues at coordinate 29,575 of JBEKSZ010000009.1, forward strand.
CCGGAAAAAATCTCCACTTCTTCCCCGCGCACGAACGTGGGCGTTTCACTCGCGGGCGCGCGCAAGCTGTTGACTTGCGGCACATCCGCGCTGGCCACCAGCAGCAACGATAAGAGACATGGCAAGCTGTAAGACATAAACTGCGTGCGCCTCAATGTGCGCCTGAGCACTCGCGAACCGCGACGACTCCGGCGGCAACCCGCCATCAGGCTTCCCATTCTATGATGCCTTATCTATGATGCGCGAAACGGCCGGTACAGCTACGGGCCGGGACAGGCCGTTCCTGTCGCTCAACTGACCCTCAAGCCACAGGAGCCTGTCCTTTCGGACCGGCCGATCAGCGCGAAATGACTTGTACACCTTGGCGGTCGATTTTCACCGGCAAAACTTCCGCCCCCGCCGCAACGATAACCTGCTCGACGGCGGCGCGCGCCTCCGGGTTGATCAGCATCACAACGCATCCACCGCCGCCCGCGCCACAAACCTTTCCCGCCAGGGCACCCTTGCGCAAGGCCCCCTCGAGGATACGATCGATGATCTTGGTCGAAATCGTCGGCAGGTTGCGTTTGCGGAAAGACCATTCCTCACGCATCAACGCGCCAGCTTCCTTCCAATCTTCGCTTTCCAGCGCCCCACGCAGCTGCTGCGCAACCTGCGAAATTCGTTCCAGGCCATGGCGCACGTTCTTTTTTCCGTCGATATGCGCCTTAAACACTTCCCAATTGTTGATACCGTGCTGGCGCGGCTTCCCGGTATAACAAACCACAATGCGTTTTTCCAGTTCGTTCAAGTCCACGCGCAATTCCACGCGATGCTCGCCGCCGGCGTGCAACTCGATCGCCGCCGCGCCGCCAAACGCCGGAGGATAGTGATCCTGCGTACCCGTCGGCACGTTGATTACTATGGCTTCCGCGTCGCGACTGATGTGGATCCAATCCTCTTTGCTCCGCCCCGCTCCGGTAAAGCGATCGAGCGCGGCGCAAATGGCTACGGCCATGGCACTGCTTCCGCCAATACCCGCACCGGCAGGCGCTTCCGAGTCCGTGGTCAGCGTGAACCCGCCGTGGGGGCGAAAAAATTTAGCGATTTCCGCGAGCAGCGGCAATTTATAGCGCGCTGCGCGTTCCATCGCTGCGAAGGACGCGAAAGACTCCCTGCGTTCGGTGTCGCGCGAGATCAACTGGATGCGATCGTTGCCGCGCGCTTGCGCCTCGATGGTGCAATAGGCGTAACGCGAAATCGCTACATTGATGGTGGCCGCACCGGGATGAAACAGATAGAGCGGCCATATATCGAGCGTGCTGCCGGCCAGGTCGACACGCGTGGGCGCCTTCGCATCAATAATCATTTGCACCGCTCGTGTTTACTCTATTTAAAAAAGGCGCGTACAACCGGCGGGGCATCTCTATCACTGTCCCGCTTCCCGGGAACGAGTCGCTTAAGGTGTGCCGCCCGCGGACGCGGCGCGGTTGCGCACCATAAACAGCGGGCCTTCCTTCTTTTCCTTGGCCAGCGCCACGTTGCTTTCAAAGCAGCGGCGGCAGCGGGCCTCGTACATTTCGCCGGCACCGACGACGATGAGTTCATCGTTCTCCGTAAGGCGCTGCGTGTGTACCGCGGGATTTCCGCAGCGCACGCAAATCGCCAGCAACTTTACAATCTCTTCGGCGACCGCAAGCAGGCGCGGCATGGGCTCAAACGGGCGGCCGAGGTAATCAGTGTCGAGACCGGTGACAATAACCCGCTTTCCGAGATTGGCGAGCTTGGTACACACCTCCACGACTTCATCGCCAAGGAACTGGGCTTCGTCTATCCCGATCACCTCCGTGCGGGCCTGCACCTTTTCCAGGATTTCCGAGGCCTTGGTAACATTCTCCGACTGAATCCCCAAGCCCGAGTGCGAAACAATTTCGTTGGCGGCGTAGCGCACGTCGATCAAGGGCTTGAAGATTTGCACCCGCTGGCGCGCAATTTCCGCGCGACGGAGCCGGCGTATAAGCTCCTCGCTCTTGCCCGAAAACATCGGCCCCACCACCACTTCAATCCACCCCATGTTGCCTTTAACGATATCCACGCGTGTGCTGCCTCCATTCCTTCGCAAGCAATCTTACGCGATCAGCTCTCGCCAGCCATCCGAAGGCTTTAGATGAACCCCAAAAGCGCGCAGAGGACCCGCGCCAGCGTGCCGTTCCCGCCTCACGACTCCTTCTGCTGCAGAGATGCCAGGTAGTCGCTGAGATCCTTGATGCGCTTGCGTACCACCACCTCGTCATAGTTGTCGATGGAACCGAAGACTGGTCCCCAGATAGGCATGTCCGATGAGCCGTGTGAAGTGAAACGCGTGCCAAAACGCAGCACGTCGAAGACGTAGTCGTAAGGATATTTTCCGCCGTGGCGTTTGGCCAGGGTGGTTAGATCGGGCGGCGGGGTCTTGAGCACCGACGCGGCCGGTCCGTCCCCTTGCGCGGTGACGCCGTGACAAGAGGCGCAATACCGCGTGTAGACATGCTTGCCGGACGCGACGCTGTCGCTGGATGCGCGCTGCATCGCCGCCGTGGGCTTATTTTGAGCGCCAGCGGAGGAGACCGTCACCGCCAGCCAAACACAGAGCGTGATGCCGGACTTCATGGTGATGGCCCTCCTGCCTGTCCGCGAGGTACGTTGGCAAAGGTACGTTGGCAAAGGTACGTTGGCAAGCTACTGCATAGGGCGGCCTGCGGTCCAGTGCATTGTTAAACAGCAGGATTCTAAAGGGGATAAGGGCTCTTCTGCTGCATCCTTTGTCGCGAGAGGCGAGCCCGGGGATACGCGGGGGCCGAGAATCGCGCCCGGGCCGGCAGCGCCCGCTCGGGGAAAGTCGGTTTATCGTTGGCCCCCGGGGTGCGCTCACGCACACGCTCCTTGCCCGCCACGCCCGCTTTTAAGGTTCGGGGAATCCCCGCTAGCTGGGCGCGAAAGGACTGAAACGGCAAGGCTTAGGAGCTTGGACAAATCCGCCCGCGATGCGAGAAGGCTGGACAATAAAGCGGACGGAGGACTACACTCCGGTTCCGGATTCCTACCTGCTGGTTCAGAGACACGATTGCGATGAAACCTATGGCCGGGATTCGGTTTTGTGAATCAAATGTCGCTGCCCCCAAAAGAGCAGGCGGTTTCCGAGGAGATGAACCTATGGCTGCTGCTACTCCCAGTCCTGTGCCCGCGCCGAGCGCCGCAACGGCTGTTCACAGCGAACATGCCGCGACGCCGCCCGCGCGCTGGCCGTGGATGAAATATGTCACGCCGCTGCTCGTGTTGCTTTTGGCTGCGGCGGTGATCTTCACGATCACTCGCAACTGGAATGCGTGGGAAGGTGGACGAGCAGAACAGACAACCGACGACGCCTTCGTGCGCGGCGATCTAACGCCGCTGAGCACGAAGGTCGCGGGAATCGTCCGCAACGTGAAGGTGACCGACTATCAAAAGGTCCACGCGGGAGACCTGCTGGTCGAGCTCGAGGACGACGATTACCAGGCGCAGCTCGCGCAGGCAACCGCAGCGGTCGAAGCCGGCAAGGCGGCCATCGAAAACAACCGCAAACAGCGGGATCTGCAAGACACACGCATCGACAAGGCGCAAGCGGGTGTCGATCAGGCCAAGGCGCAAATCGCGGCCGCCGAAGCCGGCATCAAGGCAGTGCACGCGGACGTGGTGCGCACCAGCGCGGAGCGCAAGCGCCAGGAAGCCCTGCTCGAAACGCACGCCACCACCCAGCAGAAAGTGGAGTCGGCGGTGGCGGACGAGCAACGCCTCGCGGCCCAAGCCGCGAGTCGCGAGGCCGATCTCGCCGAGGCCAAGACGGCCCTCCACAGCAGCGAAATCGGTGTGGAAACCGAACGGCGCTCGAAAGCCGTACTGGAATCGCAAGGTGCCCAGCTGGTGGCCGATCTGCACGCCAAAGAGGCCGCACTCACCGTAGCGCAAGTCAACCTGGGCTATACCAAGATCCACGCGCCCGGCGACGGGACGGTGGGTGAACGCCAAGTGCGCGCAGGGCAACTCGTCTCTCCGGGCACGCAAGTGGTGACCTTCGTGGCTGAAACGAAATGGGTACAAGCCAACTACCGCGAGACGCAGCTGACCCACATGAAGATCGGGGATGCCGCCGAGATTCGCATCGACGAGTATCCCGGACAAACCTTTCACGGCAAGGTCCAGGAAATCGCGCCGGCCAGCGGCTCGCAATTCAGCCTGCTGCCGCCCGACAACGCCACGGGAAACTTCACCAAAGTGGTACAAAGAATTCCCGTGAAAATTACCCTGGATGACGCCGCGCGAGCTGCCGAGCTGCGTCCCGGCCTTTCCGTGATCGCCATCGTGCGCACGTCCAGCTAGAGCGCGCCCATGGCCACGCAGACCGCAGCGTTAGACTCCCCGTCCAAAGCGCGGGTCGCCCGTGCGATTGCCGCGGCCATGCCGTCGCAGCTTTCGCAAAGTCCGCTGGTAGGAATCTTGGGCGTAGTGCTGGGCGCGGGCATCGTCACGCTCACAGGCCGTATGCTCACGCTCGGAACCGCCGACCTCAAAGGCAGCCTGGGAATCGGTTACGACGACGGAGCGTGGATCGGCAGCGCCTTCAACGTCGCGCTGATGTTCATCGGGCCGTTCACGGTATTCCTGGGCGGCTTGCTCGGCCCGCGCAAAGTGCTGATGATCGCGGCGACTGCCTTCACGGCCATCTGCGTCTGTCTCCCGCTGGTTCATAACTACAGCCTGCTGCTCACGGCGTTGGTGGTCGCGGGGCTAACATCCGGGACGTTCTATCCCTTGACGTTAACTTTCGCGCTCAAAAATATTCCGCCGCGATTCCTGCCTTTCACGCTGGCGCTATACGCCGCTACCGTCGATGGCTCGGTGAACGTCGCGCCCTCACTTTACGGCTGGTATCGGAATCATTTTTCGTACCAATGGATGTTCTGGAATTCGGCGGTGCTTACGCCGATCATGATTGTGTGCGTTTACTACGGCATTCCGCCGCCTCCGCCAAGAAAGTCCGCGCCGGCTGCGCCCAGCTTTGCTGGCTTTCTCTACGCCAGCGCGGGATTCGCGTTGCTGTTTGCGGCCCTTGACCAGGGACAGCGTCTGGACTGGTGGCGTTCCGGGCTGTTCAATGCGCTCTTTTTCGGAGCAGCGGTTTTCCTTCTGGGTTCGTTGGTACGGCGCCTGCGCAGCCCCAATCCCCTGGTCGATCTTCCCTACCTGCGCCAGTGGAACACGCAAGTTCTGGGCTTCGGGCTGATCCTGTTTCGTTTTTGCCTGCTGGCCACCATCGTGCTCATCCCCCAGGCGCTGGCCATTCACGGCTTGGAGGCGGATCAGATTGCGCCCGCGGTGATTTGGATCGCCGCGCCGCAGCTGCTGATCGCAGTGATCGCCGCGCTGTTGCTGCTTTACGGATTGGATTCGCGTTTGCTCATGGCCGCTGGTTTTGCCTGTATGGCTGCGGCGGCGCTAATAAACGCGCAGTACACGACCGCCTGGGCCGCCCCGGATTTCTATCGCACGGAACTGCTGATGGGCGTCGGGCAATCTTTCGCGTTCGTCGGGCTGGTATCGACAATTGTGCTGCAGGCGATTTTCTCTGGCGGCCTGAGCAAGGCGCAAGATGCCCTGACATTCTCGGCCTTTTTCCACATCATTCGCCTTCTCGGAGGGCAAATCGGCGTGGCATTTTTGACCCGTTTCATCGCCGTGCGCGAACAGCTGCACTCCAATCTTCTTGGCCTGCACGTGCAGGCCGGCAGCGCGACCACCGATAGCGCGGTACGACAACTCGGCGCCGGGCTGTATGGCAAATCCTCCGGAGTCGGCGCTGCGGCAGGACGGGCGGTCGGGCTGATCAGCGGCCGCTTGCGCCTGCAGGCCTATGCTTTGACGTTTAACGACGGTTTTCATCTGATCGCCTGGGCCTGCGTGGCGGCGCTGCTGCTGACCGCGTTGCTAAAGAAGCCTCCGATGCACTTCGGCGAGCTAGGTTTCCCTGAAGAGGAAGTTCCCTCACCCAAAGGACAAAAGCAATGAAGGCCTGCGTCTTAATTTTGTGCATTGTTTTGCCGGCAACCTTCGCCGCAAGCGCGGGCGCGCAAGAAACCAAGCCCGCCGCGCCGCGTCCCATCACGCTCGAGGAAGCCGTGCAACTGGCGCTGACGCACAATCATCTGGTGCGCATCAGCCAGTTCACGGTGCAAGAAAAGGAGCACGCCAAGGACATAGCCCGCAGCGGGTACTTCCCGATCCTGAAGAACGCGAGCAGCCTTGAGAAGATCACGGATACGGAGTTCATCGGCATTCCTGCGGGAAGTCTCGGTGACATCGGAGGAACACCGATTCCCTCGCGAACCGCGATTTTGAACCAAGGCGGAAAAACCCTGGTGATCAGCGGGACTTCGCTGACGCAGCCGCTTTCCGATCTCTGGAAGGTCAAGCCCGCGAACGACGTGGCGCGGGCGCAATTGACGGCCTCGCGCAACCGCGAACACCAAATGGAAAATGCCGTGGCGCTCAAAGTGCACCAGCTTTACTACCGCATCCTGATTGCCCAGGCGCATCATGACGCGGACCAGGCGAAAATTCAGGCCAGCGAGTACCTGCAAAAGGAGCGCGGCGAGGAGGTGAAACACGGCAGCACACTCGAAGAAGAAGCCATAGAGAGCCGGGCGCAATTTCTCGAAGCCAAGCAGGATTCGTTAACTACCGAGCTGCAACTCTCGGACCTGACGATGCAACTGGACGACGCGATTGGTCTGCCGCTGACTACCACGCTGGCGCTCGATCCCGGAGTTCGCGAGGTGGGCACGTCCTGCGACCGCGAAGAGTGTCTGCGCGTGGCGCTCGACGCTCATCCGGAAATCGCGGAAGCCCGCGCGCAAATCGCGGAAGCGGATGCCGCCGTACGCCTGGCGAAACGCCAGTACATCCCCGACCTTGCCGCCTTCGCGCGCTATACCTATGAGGAGAATGTGCCGTTCTTTGCGAAAAATTCGGGCGCCTTCGGCGTGCGTTTCGGCTACGACCTGTTTGATGGGGGGCGGCGCAACGCGGAGATTGGCGAGCGCAAAGCGCAGTTGGCGCAAGCCGAAGAAAACCTGGCGCGCATCAAGGAAGAAGTCGAACTGCGCGTGCAAACGGCCTGGAACAAGCTGCAGCGCACGGGACAAATGGTGCAGGTCTCTGAAGAGCTGCTGAATTTGCGCGCGGAATCGCGGCGAGTGCTCAACCAGCAACTGGAAAAAGGCGAAGCCTTGCAGTCGCAAGCCGCCAGCGCCGCGGCGCACGAACTCGAAGCCAAGACGCTCCTGCTGCAATCGCAGCTCGACTATATCCAGGCGCGCGACGAAATGACCGAAGCCATGGGGCAAACGCCAGAGTGATGCGGAGGCCGCGCCCGGGCAAGGGCAGGGGAATTCTCCTGCCTGCGGCCTGCCGAGCATTGTGTTTTAAATGAATGGGCCGGAGATTTGAGGTTCTCGTACTGCTCGGCCGCTTAGAAAGTCTTCAGCAGCGAACGCGGCATTGGCCCTCGCCCGCCGTCTCCGGGGATCTGTTTAGCCCGGAGAAACGCGTACTGCATAGCTCTGCCCGTGCGACTTTTCGATCTCGAACCGCGCCTGCAGGAATTTTTGGATCACCCCCATATTGGTGACGGAATGGCTGGTCAAGTTCGTCGTTGAGAAGCTTCCGCCTTCGCCGAGGGCCATGGGCAGCAGGATCTGATCCGCAAGGTGTTCATCCGCGGCGACGCGGCCGCCGATAAACACTTGGGCTTGCTCGATCGCTTCCTCCGCCACTTGCTCCGCCGAAACGCCTAGACGGCCAAAGGCCGTAAATACGTGGATGGCGTCCGCGCTCTGGCATTCGACCATAACGACGTTGCCAGGCCCCGCAGAGTTTTTGGTATGCAAAATCTCGAGCGAGCTCTTTTCGAGCCCGAACCGTCGAGCAACGGCGCCGAGTTCACGTGCGGCGATATGCCCCGGGAGATTTGCAAGCACCGCCCGTCCCGTGACCCGGGGATTCTCCCCGGAGTGCATTATTTCTAGAGCGGCCAGTTTCTCGACCGGTTCGATCTCGGCGGTGATGGAGCCTCCTCCTGCAGGATAAAAGCCGTAACGATTCAAGCGGACGGAGATCCGCGGCCCCATGCGGCGGACGAAGGACAAGAAGGTCTTCTCCAAAAAATCGAAAGGCGGGGCGGCGAGATTGTGCGTACCGCCATCGATGGTCAACACACTTGGTCCGGAGGCCAGCATGAGCGCGGGCAGCAGGGTTTGAAACACCAGCGTCGCGCTACCCGCGGTGCCTACGGCGAATTTGTATTCGCCGCTGCGTACAGCGCCGGGTGCGAAGCTGAGTGACTTCGAGCCGAGAACCGCACCTTCCACGTGCGCGCCACTGATCTCCGCCGCGGCCAGCACGGCGGTGAGGTGCTGGCGCAGCAAACCCGGCTTGCGGCGTCCCGCGCGAATATTTTCCACGCGAAACGGCCGGCCCGTGACCATGGACAGACTGAGTGACGTCCGCAAAATCTGGCCGCCACCCTCGCCCGCCGCACCGTCGAGTTCGATAAATGCTGTCAAGGCGCTATCCCTTCACGCAGACAACCTGGTGTAAGGTGTGCACGATCTCCACCAAGTCGCTCTGCGCGGCCATGACGGCGTCGATGGATTTGTAAGCCGCCGGGGTTTCGTCGATGACCTCGGCGTCTTTGCGGCATTCCACGCCCTCGGTCATGCGCGCGTGGTCCGCGAGGGTGAAACGGCGCTTGGCTTCCGTACGCGACATGGCCCTCCCGGCACCGTGACTGCAGCTATTGAAGCTTTCCGGATTGCCCTTGCCGCGCACGATGTAGGAACGCGTACCCATGCTGCCGGGAATTATGCCCATGTCGCCCACCTGGGCGCGCACTGCGCCTTTGCGGGTCAGCAGAATGTTCTGACCGTAGTGGCGTTCGCGCGACACGTAGTTGTGGTGACAGTTGATGGCCTTCAGTTCCGCCAGAAACGGGCGCAGCTCGCCGCAATTCCGGACCGCCGTGATCACCTGATTCATCATCAGGTCGCGATTGGCGCGGGCGAAGTCCTGGGCCCACTCGACCGCTTCGACGTAGTCATCGAAGTGCTCGGTGTGCTCGGGAAAGTACGCCAGGTCCTTGTCCGGCAGATTCAGGTAAAACTTCTGCATGTCCTTCTTCGCCAGTTCGATAAAGTACGTGCCCATGCGATTGCCTACGCCGCGGGAGCCGCTGTGCAGCATGAACCAGACGGAATCGCTTTCGTCCAAACACACTTCGATGAAGTGATTCCCGGTGCCCAGCGTTCCAAGGTGGTTCGCGTTGTTCCCGCGATCGAGCTTCCCGTGCTTCTGCAAAATCGCCTGGTAGCGCGGCACCAAGCCAGCCCAGATTGCCTGGTTGGCGCCGGGAATGTCGCGCCAGGCGCCGGCGTCACCCGCGCCGCCGTGGTTGGTGCGGCCGTGCGGCACGGCTTTTTCGATGGCCCTGCGAATGCTCTTTAGATTGTCGGGTAGGTCGCTGGCTTTGAGGTCGGTCTGCACCGCCATCATGCCGCACCCGATATCCACGCCTACGGCAGCGGGAATGATCGCTCCCTGGGTGGGAATCACGCTGCCCACGGTGGCACCCACACCCCAATGCACGTCAGGCATGGCGGCGATCCACTTGAAAACAAAAGGCAGCTGCGCGACGTTCAGGAGCTGCCGGCGAGCCTGGTCTTCCAGCTGCACGCCCTTGATCCAAGCCTTGATCGGCCTGCCGTTTTCCGGAGCAATTACCTCGTAGTTGGTTTCCTCGGCCATGTTTGTAAACCCTTCCCGGAAGTGCCGCGGAGCGCCTTGGTCTGCTCCGCGGCCATCCATTGTGTCATCGCTCTCGCCCTAAGCTAATGCACAAGAGAAGCCAATGATCCTGGGATACGTAAGTGCTTTGGACTTGATTGTTTACAAACCGGGCAGCTGTCCGCGAACATGCAGTTGCTAGTTTATACTCTAGGAATATAGACTGTAAGATATGGCCAGGCCGCTCGACCTCAAAAATGTCGTCATCGGCCTGCTGGGTTCCCATATCGATGCCGGCAAATCCCCCGACCGCTGGCAAAGCTGGCGGCCAACCGTTTCGATCTGCCGCCAAGCCGACTTTATCGTGCACCGGCTCGAGCTGCTCTACCTCCGCAACGACACGTCCCTGGCCAAGGTGGTGCGCGAGGATATCGCCGCCGTCTCTCCCGAGACAACGGTAAACCTGCGATTGATCGAGTTCTCCGACCCCTGGGATTTCGAGACCGTCTATGAAGCGCTCTTTCAGTTGGTGCGGAACTACCCGTTCGACACCGACCATGAACAGTATTTGGCGCACATCACGACCGGAACGCACGTGGCGCAAATTTGTCTGTTCCTTCTGGCTGAATCGCGTCACCTGCCCGGCAAGCTTTTGCAGTGTTCGCCGGAACGCGAACGCAACGCGCCGGGCACCATAAAAATCATCGATCTCGATCTGTCAAAGTACGACCGCATCGCCTCGCGCTTTCAACAGGAACAGAAAGAAGGAGCGTCGTTCTTAAAGGGGGGCATCGCGACGCGCAACGCCGCGTTCAACCTGTTGATCGACCGGATCGAACAGGTGGCCATGGCCACGGCCGGCGCGTTGTTGATCGTCGGGCCCACGGGGGCGGGGAAATCACGTCTCGCCCGCCGGATCTACGAACTCAAGAAGCACCGCCACGCGATTGCCGGCCCGTTTCAAGAGGTGAACTGCGCGACGCTTCGCGGCGACAGTTCGCTGTCAACGTTGTTCGGGCACGTAAAAGGAGCATTCACGGGCGCCGTGCGCGACCGCGCGGGTCTATTGCTTGCGGCCGATAAAGGAATGCTGTTCCTCGATGAAATCGGTGAACTCGGACTCGACGAGCAAGCCATGCTGCTGCGGGCGTTGGAAGAAAAAACATTTTTGCCGCTCGGATCGGACCGGGAGGTGCACAGCGACTTTCAACTCATCGCCGGCACCAATCGCGATCTGCAAGGCGCCGTTGCGCAAGGACGGTTTCGGGAGGATTTGCTGGCCCGTATTAACTTGTGGACCTTCGTCATTCCAGGATTGCGCGAGCGGCGGGAAGATATCGAACCCAACCTGCAATTTGAGCTCGATCAATTCGCCACGCGTACGGGGCGCCGCGTGACATTTAACAAAGAGGCGCGCGAGACATTTGTGGATTTTGCGATATCAGCGACGTCGCTTTGGAACGGTAATTTTCGCGATTTGAACGGGGCGGTAACGCGCATGGCTACTCTGGCAGAGGGAGGGCGAATTACTACGACGATTGTGGAGGAGGAAAAGCGACGACTCGAAGCTGCCTGGCGACCAGAAACCGTTTCCGAGTTCGATGATCTGCGGAGACTTTTGCCCCCGGGGGTCGCGGACGGACTTGACCCGTTTGACCGGATACAGCTGTCGGCGGTGATCGATGTCTGCGGCAAGAGTAGTTCACTATCGGCTGCGGGCCGGCAGCTGTTTGCGGTATCGCGTGGGCGAAAAGCTACGGCCAATGATGCGGATCGCCTGAGAAAGTATCTTCAGAGGTTCGGGCTCACCTGGGCGCAAATCGGACCGCGATAACTTGCGGGCTTCCCTGCATTCCGTGCTCTACCGCGGGGCCAAGCCGGCAAGCGGGAGCGCCGCCCGGGAGTCCAGGCCGGTTCCGGCACGAGCCCCCGTGGCCGAAATGCCGCCTACAGGAAAATTGCCATTCTCAATTGGTGAAAGTGCACTTAGAATGAAGGCTCGAGAAAAGAGCCCTGAGGCGGAGCTTGCTTGTTTCGCTTTGATTTCGCTGCGGATGAGGAGAAGCGATGGCTACATCGGTGTGGAAAGGTTTTCTGACGTTTGGGCTGCTGTCGATACCGGTGCGCCTGTTTAGCGCGGCGCGTTCAGAGCGGATTGGGCTGAACCAGCTGCACTCGGTGTGCCATTCGCGGATCAAGATGCCGACGTTTTGCCCGACGTGCGACCGCAAGGTGGAGCGCTCGGAAATTGTGAAGGGTTATGAGTATGACGACGACCAGTATTTGCTGTTCAGCGAAGAGGAGCTGGACAGTATCGAGCCGGACTCCGGGCGGACGATGGAGATTCAGGAATTTGTGAAGCTGCAGGATGTGGATCCGCTTTATTACGACGCTTCTTACTATGTGACGCCCGAGCCCGAGGGCGCGAAGGCTTATTATTTGCTGCTGAAGGCGCTGGAGGATTCAGGATACTGCGCGATTGCGAAACTCTCAATGCATCAGCGCGAACATATTGTGATTATCCGTCCGCGGAAGAACGGGCTGACGCTGCACACCATGTTCTATGAGAGCGAAATTCGGGCGTTGGCGGAGTATGGCAAAGACCATCCGGAACTAAAGGACGCGGAGAAGAAATTGGCGGTGCAGTTGATCGAGAACCTGGCAGCCGAGTTTGAGCCGCAGAAATACCGCGACGAATATCAGGAAGGTATGCGCGCGCTGATAGCGGCAAAGCAGGAAGGCCGAGGGATTGCCGCGGTTTCGCATCCGCAGCGGGCGCCGGTTGTGGATTTAATGGCGGCGTTGCAGAAGAGTCTGGAGAAAAAGCCTGTGCCTCCGACGAAAAAGCCCCCGGTGCGAGCCATCAGCGTGGTGAAGGAAGTGGAAAAGAACGGCAAAAAACCGGCGAAGAAGGTCGCCAGCTAGCGGCTGATGAAAGCCAGCGAGCGATACACGCGCGCGGATTTGCGGCGCATTCTGGATGTTTCCGACAAACAACTGAAGCAGTGGGAAGAGTCGCAGGTGATTGAAGCGCGAGCCGAAGCGCGGGAATATTACGATTTTCGCGACTTGATCGCTTTGCGCACGGCCAAGCAGTTGACGCTAAAGGGCATTTCGCCCGCGCGGCTGAAGCTTTCCCTGGCGGCTTTGCGCCAGAAACTTTGCGAAATAAAGTCTCCCCTGACGGAACTGCGCATTATTTCCGACGGCAAAGATGTGATTGTAGAGGGCGCGGACGGCGGGCGGCTCGAGCCCATCTCCGGGCAGTTTATTCTGAATTTTGCCACGCGCGAGCTCATGGAAAACGTGCGCGTAATGCCGGATCGCAACGCCGATGGGTGGTTCCGCATGGCCCTACAGTTTGACGCCGATCCCGCAACGCGCCTAAAGGCCATCGAGGCCTACGAGCGCGTCATCGCGATTGAACCGCGCCACGTGGAGGCCCTGCTCAATCGCGGCGCGCTGGCCTTTGAAGACGGCGCGCTCGAAACGGCGCGGGAATATTTTGCCCGGGCAGTGGAAGTCGCCCCGGACAATTCCGTGGCGCGATTCAATCTGGCGAGCACCCTCGACGATCTGGGTTTGCTGCAGGATGCGCGACAGCAGCTGCGGCTGGCGGTGCGCCTCGATCCCGGCAATCCCGACATTCGCTACAATTTGGCGGCAGTGTGCGACAAGCTGGGTTCGCCCGACGAAGCCCGCGAGCACTGGATTGCCTATCTGAAGCTGGATTCCAGCAGTTCGTACGCGGAGTACGCGCGGCGGCGGCTTGGCTCGAGCGCGGACAAGTAACGTAACCCGGCAGCTCCGCTGCGGCAGAGCGTCAGCGGTAAGGATTAAACTCGAGAGAAACCTCGGTGGTCGTTGCGGTGTCGGCCGGCGCATACACCCACTTTTTGACAGCCGCGATTGCGGATTCGGCGAGGATGGGGTTGCCACCAAGAAGTGAAGCGCCTTTCACCGCGCCTTTTGCGGTGATGGTAACCTCCAGGCGCACCGTGCCGCCGATTTGCCGCATCTTGAGCACCGGCGGATATTCCGGTTCGACGCGGGTGACGAGCTTTCTCTCGTTCTTCGGAACTTGCTGGGCGGGGGACATGGCTCCGAGGGCAAAAGCCAATATCGCGAAACCGACGAGAAGGCCTACGCGGGAATTCCTGGCCTCCAGGGGCTTCGCCGACGCTTTCGCGCGGTTTCTGAGTGGGCCGCCAAATTCTACAATTTTCATCACGGTTCGTTTCCCCCATGGCGCAACGGCTTCCCGGTTCCGCGCTGTCCCGCGCCGCAGTTCTGTGCCCTGGGCTACGGAAATTTGGCCTCAAGCTCAAAAACTTCTCCCGTGCTCGTGTCTTTGACGAACAAGGCGGAGCCATCCGGGGCGCGGCCGGACCACAGTCCGAGCAGCCCGGGGTATCTCTCGAGTCCGTGCAGGGCGAAGACATGCTCGTAGTGATTGTCGCCGACCCTGGCGCGGCAGTAGGTTCCTTCCCCGCTGACCAGGTCATCGAAGTAGATCGACTTGCTGTCCTCGGACCAGGTCGGATAGTTCAGGGCTCCGGCGGCGAGCGTCTGCCACTGCGACCATTTCTGCGCTTGCGTGTCATAGAGCATCAGCTTGGTTTGATTGAACGAGAGGGCCGCGATGTAACGACCATCCGGCGACAAACGCGGACTGAACAAGCCCTCGGAACCAGGAATAGCGGAAAGCTTGTGGGCATTGCGGTCATAAACCTCGATGTTGAGACCCTGCGGTTTAAACTGCGTCACGCGACCGAAGATGACCTTGTCGCCCTCGGAGGACCAGTTGATGTCCACTTCCGCGTTTTCCTCGGAAAGCAGCGACTGCGATGGTCCGCCCTTGGCAGAGACGACAAATATGGCCCACGGCCGGCCCGTCGATACATTCACATAAGCGATCTGTTGGCCATCGCGGGACCAGCGCGGCAGCGCGGCGCGCGCGGGAGAGAAAGTCAGTTGCAGCGCTTCCAACCCATCGATGCGGCAACGCCATAAAGCGCCATCCGGAATGGAAACGTAGGAGATCCATTGACCGTCGGGAGAAAAATCCAGGTCCGTCGCAGATATGCCGGAGAGGAAGGGCGTGTACTGGCCTGATTGCGCGTTGTATCTCACCACCGTGCCTCGGAGGCGCAGGCCCAGGGCCCAAATTTTCTGGTTGTCTGCTGACGGCGCGGGGTGCCCGAAGGATATGGCTCCTTGGGTTAGTTCAACCGGTCGCTCGTCCCCGCTCTTATGAAGTCGTCCGCCGGGCTCAGCCATCCCCCAGAGGTTTGCGGTACTGCCAAGAGCGGTTTTGGTGGCTTGAAAAATATAGTAGCGACCGTCGGCGGTCCAGCTGCCGCAACACTTCGTGCTGACCTCGTGCCACTCTGGCAACAAGGGATGCAAATCGCGACCGTCGCTGCGCACTTCCCAGATCGAAGAGGTGTTCAGATCGACATCGCCAACGCTGAAGCGGATACGCTGGCCATCGGGCGAGAAGCGTGGATAGTAGGGTGTTCCGTGTACCGCCACGAGTTCTTTGGCAGGTCCGCCGTCGGCGCCGGTAAGAAATAGGCTGGAACCTCGAACAACCAAAACTTGCTGTCCGTCAGGAGACCACACGGCTTCTTGTCCGGCGGTGACGCCGAAGCGTCGCGCAACGCCGCCCTGCAGGGGAGATAGCCAAACGGGATGTTGTGCGGACGGCCCGGCGGTGTTTTCTGCGGCCAGCAGCGAGCCGTGGACCGCGGAAACATCGAGCAACTGGGCGCTCGGGAACGAGAGAGGGTACGCGGTTACGTCACCGCCGGCGGTCGCTACCTTGGCGATCACCGAACGGTCTCCGGATATCTCTGTGAAATAAAGGTTCGCGCCGTCCGTTGCCAGGTTGGTTTTGACCAACCCATCATGCGTGAGCTGCCGCCCGACGGCGAGGCTGGGTTGGCGAGCCGGAAGATTGGACCAGTAGGACCAAGCTCCGACGGCGACCACCAGAACGGAACTTAGGAACAGCGCGGAAACAATTTTTCGCGACACAGGTAGGCTCCCAAGGCTTATATCCTTGAATATCCTCCGGCGGGCGGCAGGGTCAATGGTCCGTTCCATTGCAATATTAACCGTTATGGCGCTATTTGCGGTTTTTGGAGGGTCTGGGCCGAGGGCCGCGCGCAAGTGGTACGGGAGGGAGGCTCACAGAGCGAGCACGCTTCAATGCGACTACTGCCAGCCACCACCAAGGGCACTGTAGAGTTCAACGAGAGTAAGCGCTTCGCCTTGCTGTGCGGCAGCGAGGTTGAGCTGCGCGGAGAACAGGCTGGAGTCCGTAGTGAGAACTTCCAGATAAGCGGTGGCTCCGCCCTCGTAACGAATGCGGGCAAGGCGCGTAGCGTCCTGCGCGGCGGCGACAAGCTTTTCCTGCTGCTCGCGATAGACACGCTGCTTGTTGAAGGCAATGAGCGCGTTGGAGACATCGCGGAAGGCCCCGGCGATGGTTTTCTGGTAGTTAAGAACCATCTCTTCTTCGGTTGCGCGCGACAGGCGCAACTGGCCGCGAAGCTTGCCACCTTCAAAGATGGGCTGGGCCAATGTGCCGATGCCGTAAATGGTCTTGCCCGAAGGATCAAAGAGGTTTGAAAACTGGTCGCCGCCAAAGCCCGCGGACGCGGTGATGGAGAGTTGCGGAAAGAATTGCGCGCGCGCGATACCGATCTGCGCGTTAGCGGCCACCAGCGTTTGCTCCGCCTGCTGAATGTCCGGGCGACGCTCAAGCAGCTGTGAAGGGATACCCGTAGGGAGATCCTGCGGGGGCGGCATGAGCGCGTCCGCTGCGGTGTGCGCCACAGGGCCGGGATTTCCACCAAGCAGCAGGTTGAGGGCGTTCTCGTGCTGCTGGATCTGCTGCTCGAGTTGTGGAAGTTCCGATGAGGCGGTGTAGAGCAGCTGCTCGGCCTGGCGCACATCCGAGAGCGGGGCGGAACCGCCGCGCTCGAGTGTCTCGGTAAGCTGCAAGGAATCCCGGCGGACCTCCAGGGTCTGTTTGGTGATCTCCAGCTGGCGGTCGAGCGTGCGCAGCTGGATGTAGGTGGTGGCAACCTGCTGCACCAGGCTCATGCGCACGGCTCGCTGCGCCCAGGCCTGGGCGAGAAGCTGTGCGCGGGCGGCCTCGGTCTGCTTGCGGTAGATGCCCCAAAAATCGGGTGTCCAGGTGGCACCGAGATTGAAGCTGCCGAAGGCGAGAGGGCTGGCTATGGAGGTACCGCCGATGGAGCTGGGGAGGTCCGCGCCGATGCCCGTGCCGCCGCCCGTGATCTGCGGAAATTGCTGCGAGCGCGTGATCTGGACTTGCGCCTGCTGTTCGAGCACGCGCCGCGCCGCGATGCGAATGTCGTAGTTGTTGACCAGTGCGGTGCGAATCAGCGCTTGTAGCTCAGGTTCGCGAAAGACTTGTGACCATTGTTCATCGCCAAGAGAGTTCTGGGCGTCGCTTTCGACTGCGGCCTCGTCCGCGCCGCGGAAGGCCGGCGGACTTGGATACGCAGGACGGCTGTATCGCGGACCGACGTTGCAGCCGGCGATGGCCATGAGGAGAACGCTGCTGGCTGCGACTGTGCTTACGCTCTTGAGCCAGGACCAAGGATTTCTCATGCCATATCTCCGAGGGGCGGGGCCGGAGGTCCGCCTTCCGCCTTGCCGGCGGCGGTCGGATCAAAGTCCGCTTTCGAGTCCAATGTGGTGTTCTGGCCACCTTTGCTAAAACGGTGGGACAGGTATTCGACGACGGAGAAGGTAACGGGAATAAAGACGAGACCGATCAGGGTCGAGAGAAACATGCCGCCGATAACCACCGTGCCGAGAATCTTCCGCGAGGCAGCTCCGGCGCCCGAAGCGGTCCAGAGCGGCAGGCAGCCGAATATGAAGGCCAGCGCGGTCATGACGATCGGACGGAAGCGCAGGCGAGCCGCGGCGAGCGCCGATGCCGCGATGCTTTGGCCGCTTTCGTAGTTGGACTTGGCAAACTCGACGATCAAAATAGCGTTCTTCGCCGAGAGACCGATGAGCATGACCATGCCGATGGTGGCGAAGATATCGTTCTCGAGTAACCGCATGCGCAGGGCGAGGTACCCACCGAGGATGGCGACGGGAGTGCTGAGCAGAACGCTGAACGGCAGCGTCCAGCTTTCATAGAGCGCGGCGAGGATGAGGAACACGAAGAGCAGGGAGAGCGCGAAAACGGCCCACGAGGGGACCCCCAGTTCGGCCTGCTGCTCCTGATAGGACATGCCCGAGTAATCAAAGCCCGCGCCTGGCGGCATGGTCTTCTTGAAAACGTCTTCCAGCGCAGCGCGAATCTGACCAGAGCTATAGCCAGGCGCGCCGGTGATGTTGAGCTGCGCGGCGTTGTACTCGTTGAAGCGGAAGATGAATTCAGGGCCGGTGATCTGCTTGACCTTGACGAGCGAGGCCAGCGGAACCTGGCCGCCGTTGGCGCTGCGCACGTAGAACTGATCGATGTTTGCGATGCTGGTGCGGGACGTGCCTTCCGCCTCGACGAAGGTTTGCCACTGCCGGCCGAAGCGATTGAAGTAGTTCACCAGATAGCCGCCCATAAAGGTCTGCATCGTGGTGTAAACATCCGACAGACTGACTTGCTGTTGCAGCACCTTTTCACGATCGACGTCGGCGTAAAGCTGCGGCACCGCGGGCTGGTAGGAAGGAATGGCGGCGGCGATTTCCGGGCGATCTTTAAGCGCACCGAGGAAGGCGAAGACGTTCTTCGTTAGTGTCGCGGGATCATCAGTTCCAGAACGATCCTCGAGGACCATGGTCACGCCGCCAGAGGTTCCGATGCCGGGGATCGAAGGCGGCGGGAAAGCGAAGGCGATGCCGTCCGGATCGCCGGCGAGCTGCTGTTGCAGGTGGCTCTGGATGTATTCAAGCTGCTGCGGCTTGCTCTTGCGAGTCTCCCAGGGTTTAAGTGCGACGAAGAAAAAGCCGGCGTTGGTGCTCTGCACCTGGGTAAGGAGGGAAAAGTTGGTTACCGCGATGACGCCCTGGATGCCGGGAGTCTTGAGCAGAGCCTCGGTGATTTTCTGCTGCGCGGCGTCGGTGCGCTGGGCGGAAGCGCCGTCAGGCAGCTGCAACGCGAGGAACATGTAGCCTTGGTCCTCGGTCGGAATGAAACCACCGGGAAGGCTGCTGCCGAGAAAGAAGGCCAACACTGCGATGAGCGCGATGCCGAGCATGGCAAACGCCGACTTGTGGACCAGAACGTCCGAGGTGTGAACAAATTTGTCCGTCGTGCGCCCGAAGAATTTGTTGAAGGCGCTAAAGGCTTTTCCGAGCGGACCTTTTTTCGCTTCCTTGTCCCTCGGCTTGAGCAGGAGAGATGCGAGCGCAGGAGAAAGGGTAAGAGCGTTGAACGCGGAAATGAGCACCGAGATGGCGATGGTAACCGCGAACTGCTGATAGAGGCGGCCGGTGATGCCGGGGATGAAAGCAGTCGGGATGAACACCGCAGCAAGAATGAGCGCGATGGCGACCACCGGGCCGCCAACTTCTTCCATGGCTTTTTCCGTGGCGGACTTCGGGTCCATGCCCTCGTCGATGTGGTGCTCGACGGCTTCCACGACAATGATGGCATCGTCGACGACCAGTCCGATAGCGAGTACCAGGCCAAAAAGCGAGAGGGTGTTAATCGAGAATCCCAGAGCCGGGAAAATAATGAACGTGCCGATGAGCGAAACCGGAACGGCCAACAAAGGGATGAGCGTGGCGCGCCAGCCCTGCAGAAAAATGAAAACCACGATAACCACCAGGAGGAGGGCCTCGCCAAGCGTCCAGACAATCTCGCGGATTCCCGCAGTCACGGCCTTGGTGGTATCCAAGGGGACATCGTAAGTAATGCCCGCGGGGAACGTGGCGGAAAGTTCCTTGATGCGTTTGTTGACCGCGACGGCGGTCTCGACCGCGTTGGAACCCGGGAGCTGGTAAATGGCCATAACCCCCGAGGGCGCCTGATTGTAGCGGCCGGAGATGGCGTAGGCCTGGTCGCCGAGTTCAATACGGGCAATGTCGCTCAGGTGCAGGATAGAACCGTCAGGGTTGGCGCGGATGATGATGTTGCCGAACTCCTCGGTGGTGACCAGGCGGCCTTGCGTGCGAACCGTATAGGTAAACTGCTGCCCCTTGGGAATGGGCTCGCCGCCAATCTGTCCTGCGGGATTCACGTTGTTCTGCGTCTGGATGGCGGCGATCACCTCCGGGGCAGTTACACCGAGCTTGGCCATCTTGTCCGGCTGGACCCATACGCGTAGCGCGTAGATGCCGCCAAAGACCTGAACGCGAGAAACTCCGGGGACGCGGGCGATCTGGTCCTGAAGGTTGATCACCGCGTAGTTGGTGAGGAAGTCCTGACCCAATCTGCCACCTGGCGAATTGATGGCGATCAACATCAGCGGCGAGGTGAGCGACTTCGCGACGGTGAGACCGGCGACACTCACCTGAGCGGGAAGCTGGGATTGCGCCTGGTCGACGCGCAGCTGCGCGAGGACCTGGTCGATGTCGGGATTGGTCTTGATGTCGAAGTCGACAAAAAGCTGGACCACGCCGTTGTTGGCGCTTACCGAATCCATGTAAATCATGTTGTCGACGCCGTTCATCTGCTGCTCGATGGGGGTCGCAACGGCCTGCGCAAGGGTCTTGGCGTCGGCGCCCGGGTACGTCGCCGTGACCAGGATTTCGGGCGGAACGATATTGGGGAACTGCGAAGTAGGAAGAGACAGCATAGCCACCAGACCGACGATTACGGTCAGGATAGCAACGACGATGGCAACGATCGGACGACGGATGAAAAACTTCGACATCGATTACAGCCCCGCCGGGTTCGTTGTTGGGATCGAGGCAGCGACGGCTGGAGCGCGGTGCGCATCTACGGGAGCACCTTCGCGGAGCTTCTGGAGATTGTCGACGATCACCAGCGCGCCAGGCGAGATACCGCCTTCGACGAGCCAGTTGGTGCCAATCTGGGGGCCGAGCGTGACGGTTTCAAGGTGCGCTTTGCCATCGGAGCCCGCGACGTACACCTGCTGCAAGCCTTGGAACTCCTGCACGGCGACTTGCGGGATGAGCAAGGCACCGTGGCGGAGCTCGGTCTCGGCCTTGACGCGACCGAACTGGCCTGGTCGCAAAACGTTCCCCGGGTTAGGGAACGCCGCCGCGATCCGAATCGCACCGGTCTGTGCGTTCATCTGGCGGTCGACAAAAGCGATGCGCCCCTTCTGCGGAAACTCTTCGCCATTCGAGAGAGTCAATGTAAGGGGAATGGCCGAAGCATTTTTGAGCAGATCTCCTCCGCCGCGCCCGGCTCGCCGGGTCAGCTCGAGATACTCAGAGTCGCTGATCGAGAAGTAAGCTTTGATGGGATTGAGCTGCGACACCGAGGTCAAGACGGATTGCGTGCTGACCAGGTTGCCCACCTGTGTGGTGGCCTGTCCCGCAACGCCAGTGATCAGCGAACGAACATGCGTGAAGCCGAGGTTCAGCTCGGCATTGGCAACCGCAGCCTCAGCGGCAGCAACGGAAGCTTGCGCGGAGCGGACGGAGGCTTCGCTCTGGGCCTTCTGCTGCGTATCGTTATCCAACTGGCTTTGCGCGATGGCGCGGGCCTGCGCGAGCGGCGTGTCGCGATTCACGTTGATTTGCGCGAGACCAAGTTGCGCCTGGGCCTGCAGGACTTGTCCCTTGGCTTGCTCAAGCTGGCCCTTGGCCTGGTCGAGCGCTGCCTGGAAAGGGCGCGGGTCGATCTCAAAGAGCACTTGCCCTTGCGAAACTTCGGCGCCTTCTTTGTAATTCTGCTTGATGAGATAGCCGTTGGCTTGCGGCTGGATCTGCGCGTTCACATACCCGTCGAGCGTTCCAACCCACTCCCCCGTTAAGGACACATCGGACGCCCGGACTTCCACCACGGTGACGGGCATCGCTGGCGGCGGCATGGCGGCCGAAGCGTTCTTCCTGCCGCACCCCGAGATCAACCCGGCGCTGCAGACCAGCAGGCCTGCGGCACAAGCAAGCGCGAATGCCTTGCGGACTGACATCTCTGCTGCACGTCCACGATGCTCGGTCATAAACCTCTCCACAAAAGCCGCAAAATGTTTTGCCGCTGAACCTTCATCCATCGAACCGCGGTTGCTGGAATGGGAGCCGCTGCCAATGAAGACGGAACGCGGCACAAGGACGATCAAACCCAGTCGAGAATGAGTTTTGGTAAACGCACCTCGCCTCGACACACGATTGCAACCTGCTAATGCCGTCTCGTCAACCGGCAAAACGGCGGACGGTAGCTTAGATTCAGGCAAGGCGGTTTTATATACATGGAATCCGTGTTTTTTCGCCACTCGCGCCCGTGTGCGTCAACGCAAAATCTGAATCCGGAGCACTTGTCTCATCCATCGAGTGCCAGCCAGAAGGTGGGCCCGAAATCTCTCGCTGCGCAGGAATTCTCCTCGCTCTCAGGAATGGAGGACGCGCGGAGCAATATGGTTCGGTGAAAGGAGTTCGCGGAGAGGTGTCCGCGCCGAAGGCATGAGCCTGACTAGAAAAAGACGTAAGTCACTGATTTTATTAGAGGCTCGCAGCGCTCAAAACGGCTGCCGTGCCCGATGCCCTGACTCTTTTTTATTGAGATGAAATGAGGCGCCCTGCCGGTCTCTCTTGCCGTCCACGGGGTACCCGGTTACATGCTCTAGAGGCACTTATTTACATCTGCCGAGGATTGGCACACTGTTCCCGAGGGCATCATGCGAACCGAAAAACTCCGCACGCTGGCGTCGAAACGCCAGATCGCAAGGGCCAAAGATGCCAGGGAACTCGGCATTCCACGAACATAATCTCCCACGGCTGGCTCGCCGGGGAGACCTGGAGAACGACGGCCGCGGTCTCTATTCCTCTCCGGATTTCCGGAACCGAGAACGCTTCCCTCGTCGAGGCCGCTTGAAGCTGCGGTCGCTGTAAGTAGTTGAGATTATGGAGCGCCCTATCGGAATCGAACCGACACCTAAACCTTGCCAAGGTTCGATTTAGTTCATCTATGCCGCTGGAACGGTGGCACGTATTCAGCGAGCAGACGGAGACGGCTATCTTCGCGGCGCACTGCAGCAAGGCAAACCAAACACTTCCAGATGAAGATTAATTCCCTGCGGCGTCCAGTGGGAACGAAGTCTTGAGTGGTTTTCCATCGAAGGTGAGGCTGCGCGTCGTCTCGGCCAATTGTACGTTTATGGCCCTTGCTCCCGGCGCGAGCATTCGCGAACCGGGGGCCAGCTGCAGACGAAATATTCTCCGCGCATCATCCCACGTCATCTGGATTCCCAACCACTCCCCCTTACGATAGTTGAAGGAGCGACCGTCGTCCTCGTAAAGCAGGAACGAAGCATCCGCGCCAGGATAAATGGAAATGGAAAGTGGCGCATCGAGTTTCTCGTCCGTGTACTGCTTCACCGGGCCGAGTGGAAGGATGGATCCTGCGCGCACATACAGCGGCATGGTCTCAAGATCGACGGCCCGGCTGACCTTGCGACCGCCTTCGACGCGTTCACCAGTCCAGAAGTCGTACCAGCCACCACCCCCCGGGAGATAAAGATCGCGCGTTGTCGCGCCCTTCGCGACCACCGGGGCAACGAGCACACTTTTTCCCCATAAATACTGATCGCCACACTCTACGGCCTTCGGATCGTCGGGGAAGTGCAGCCAAAGGGCTCGCATGATCGGCATTCCTGTGCTTGCACACTCGCGCACCGCGCTGTATAGATAGGGCAGCATTCGGTAGCGCAGTTCCAGATACTTCCGGCAGATCGGCTCAACGCGTGCATCGTGCAGCTGACTCGAATCGGGGATGGCAGCGCCGTTGTAGTTGTTGATCTCCGCGGGCCCCGGGTCCCCCGTGTTCCAACCCCAGGGGAGTCGCAGCTTCCACGCCCGTCCATGACTGCGAAACAGCGGGCAGAACGCGCCGAACTGGAACCAACGCACATATAGCTCCGCCGTGAATTCAGGCGTTGGAACAAAGCCCCCGATATCGGTTCCCCAGTACGGAATGCCGGTGAGTCCGGTGTTTACCCCAAGAGGTACTTGGGTCTTCAGCGTTTCCCACGTCGAGAACACGTCCCCGGACCACAAGAAGGAACCATACCTTTGCATGCCGGCGTATCCATTGCGATGTAGCGCAAAAGGCCGCTCGTTCGGGCGGTCGACCTGCGGTCCCTCCCAATACATGCGATTCCTGACCAGGCGCGAGGAAATGTCCAGCGGATCGCCTTCGTCCGGCCACCATCCATCCACTCCCATCGCGAAGTCTTTGCGATGCGCATCCCAGTGGCAACTTGCCTGTTCCTCGTCATACCTCGAGAGGTCACATGGGT